>CAMBZY010000001.1 GCA_945872325.1 Candidatus Kuenenia stuttgartensis
GGTGGCTATCGTGGAGTGATTGAACGGTTGAAAACGCCTGACTTTCATAGCGAAAGCAGTGATGTACCCGTCTGGTCGCCGAGCGGCAAGCACGTTTACTATACGGCTAAAGTGGGAGAAAGCATTGAGTTGATGCGTGTTTCGCCAACAGGTGAACCAGAGCAGTTGACACATTCCAAGCCAGGTACAAAGCACTATCATCCCTCGGTTTCACCTGATGGAAATTGGGTTTTGTTTGGATCAGACCGGAGCGGAATCATGCAGCTTTATGTCGCCAGAGCCGATGGCCAGGCCGCTTATCCGATCACCAGTGTCCCTGCGAATTCTTGTGCCATGCACGGTTCGTGGCAGCCAAAACCACCGAATTCAAAATGATCCTTAGGAACGGGTAGAAAATAACGTCCGCCTTTTTGGCCAATCGTAGCCAAGCACAACTTGGCTGTTATCTAGCCGGTCTTGGCGCTAGCCCCGGTTGGTTTTGTAAATCGCCGAAACCGGGGGCTAGCGTCCTGCGGTTAGATTCAAATGCGGACATCGTGGGTTATCGCCATCACCCCGGAATCTGGCATGCGCCCTGTTTTATTTCAGCCCAAGCTCTTCAATCTTGCTTTCAATTCGCTGAAAGTCCCATTTTACAATACGTTTATCTTCCTCAACGACAAAAAGCTCATGGCCCTTTGGCCCCCAAACGACCGGAGTTGAGGACGGATTGTCTACAGGCAGGCTCAGATAACGGATCGGTTGTTTGTTGAGATCCCAAATGGAGATCTCCCTGCGTCCTACAACGGCCAGAAATGATTGGTTGCCAGGCATAAAACTCAGGTCAGTGATCACATTCGAATCAGGTTCTTCAACTGTACCAACACGAAACGAAGTGCTCACTTTCCATGAGCGAACATGGATCAGAGTGACCACTCCCTCGCGATTGCCCAAGGCTAGAATGGTGCCATCCGGAGAAAGGGCAAGGGCGTTAACATCTGTAGTTGGTGATCCGCTGGGTAATGGCTTTTTGTGCGCTCTCCAAATTGGCCCTGTCGCGGTTTGCTGATGTTCTTCAATTTCCCAAAACTCCCAACTGTTGCCACGAATCAGAGCTATCTGATCACCTTCCGGGACCACATTCAGTCGTTTGGAAAATGGCGTGAACCCGCGAAATCCAGCCATACTGCCAAACGCTTGATCAGGTCTTGGCGGAGGCGGTTCTGGACGACCTCGATCTCGATCTTTTCTTTCCGTGTCCGGTTGCCCTTGAGATTTCCGTCTCTCGGATTTTTCTCTTTCGGCTGGATTTTCATCACGTCCAGCCCTTTGATTTTGCGGGAATCCCTGTCTCTCAGACGAATCAGGCACAATCGGTGCAAATTGATTTCCTGTGAGTGGATCCAACAGGTAAAGCATCGCCCCTCGCGAGGTGAACGTACGACCAGATTGGCTGGCAAACACCAGTCCACTTGGCATCCGAGTCAGGCCAAATCCACGCATTGACCACGCGTCATCGGCTTGTTCAGGCAAACTAAAATCAGCAGTCGCGTTTACCAGGTCTGGCGATTCCGGAGTCCACTGATCCCATCGTTTTACGGTTCGATCATTGAGTGTCCAGAGCCGGCCTTGCGGATCCGTTCGTACTGTGCTGAAACGATCTTTTGACTCGCTGGAGTGGAGCTGACGCATCGGTCCTTCGCCGGGAGCGTCATACCAGACCTGCCCTGTCAATATTTGAGCCAGAATCGTGGGCGAATTTTCGGAACCATGAAGTGCCATATTGATCACAGGCTCAGGAGTTGTGGCAACAAGCCTTTTGGCAAGTGGCTCGTTGATCGACCAGGTGCGCAAACCGCCCTTTCGAGCATCATGAAACGACGCCAAAAGTCGATCCCCGCTGGCTGTGAATGCGAGATGATCAGCTTGTCCGGTTGTGGCCAGAGTCGCCACAGCCTCTCCGGAATCGACATCCCAAAGCTCGATTCCAGAGGTCCGACCCGAAGCGGCTATCATGTTCCGGTCAGGGGCAAACCGAATCTGCCGAATCACTCCAAGCTGAGTTCCAAGTGTGGGTAATGCCACTGCCGACCAGCTACTTTCCGACTTCTCCTGCTTGATTTCGTTACGCCAAAGCCGGATCGATCCCCCTCCTGCGACAGCCAGAAGACGCTGGGGACCTGCGGCAATCGTCGAAACCGGCACCTGTGCGGAGAGACTTCCAAGTTCACGACCATCCGAGGTATCGAGAATCCGAATCTGCTCTTCAAATAAATGGCTCACCGCAACCCATCCACCATCAGGGCTTATGGACAAAACTGGCCAGATGAACCGCCCGCGTTCGGCGGCTGGTTTGATCCGCTCCAGAATCAACGGTTTTGATTCAGGCTTATCCAAATCATGAATACAGATTAGAAATTCATCGGTGGGGCGTAACGGACCGAACGGAAAGACTCGGCCACTGGATGAGCCTGGGGTGGTCAAGTCAGGATGAAATTCAATCGTCAGGATCCGCGATTTTGCACCCACTGGCTGAACGGCCAGAATGGTGTTTTGATCCGGACTTCGCCATTCACCACGTGGCTCAGCTGTTTGGCTGTCCACCCAGATAATACTCCGTCCATCGGGCCTGACCACTCCAAGCATGGGTCCAATGGAGACCATGACCAGACTGGATCGTCTTGAAAGTACACCACCTGGAATTAAATTATCCGGCCCACCACGACCAGGCCCTGATTGGTCTCTTGTATCCAACCACGCGGAACCTTCAAAGAGCTTTTCGAGAAGCACTTCCGAGCGTTTTTTCCCGGTGGTGATATCCCAGATAATCAGACTTTTTCGATCGCCGCTCACCGTAGCAGCACGATCATCGCCGGTGATCATTTCGAATCCAGCCAGGCGATCCTCAATGAGCGAAAGTTCTGGATGAACATCGCTTAAGGAGAGTGCCGCCACCACTTCATCGCGGAGCTTGGCCTTCAGTTCCGGCTCTGGATCATATGCGACAGCTTCTTGAACCAGATTTAAAATCGTGCGTCGCCGATCTGGAACAGCGGACATGCGAACGAGTGAGGCCTCGCGCCATAACTGGTTACGCATGGCAGATCTGGCCTTGCCAAGCGCGGTTTTTTCACCATCCAGAGCGACTTGAGTCTGAACCCGGGCGAGCAAAGCATCGTCCCTCTCAATCGTCACGCGTCGATATGCAAATGACGCAATTCCGATAATGACGGAAACAGCCACCACGGATACCAATGTGACCGCTGGATGCCTCTGGGAAAGCCTCCACATCCGACCAACAGCCCCAATCCGCCGCGCCTTCACGGGTTCGTATCGCAGGAAACGCTCAAGATCGTCGGCGAGTTCAGCTCCAGTTGCATACCGATCTTCAGGGCGACGCGCCATGGCCTTGAGAACGATGGTTTCAAGATCCCTCGAAATTCTTGGCTCAATCAGATGAGGTGGAGTTGGCGATTCAGTCAGGATCTTGCGAATCACCTCATCGCTGGTCTCACCATCGAACGGTGGGCGTGATGTCAGAAGTTCATACAGGGTGGCTCCAAGGCTATAAATATCGGTGCGATGGTCCACCACTTTTCGGGCAGCCTGCTCTGGGCTGGTGTAGCGTGGAGTACCTAAAACACCGTCACCACGAGAAAGGCCAGGGTCATCGAGCCGAAGGGCCAAACCAAAGTCGGCGACCCAGATTGTTCCAGATGTATCAAGAATCAGGTTGGAAGGCTTGATGTCGCGGTGAATCACCTGACGTTTATGAGCATAGTCAAGCGCCATGGCAGCCTGACAGCCAATCTGTGCAACCCATCGTGTGAATCCATACCAATCCGGATTCAGAGCAATCTGATCACTTGATTTGGTGGAACCCTGCGCCTGACCGACTGAATTCGATTTCTGAATGACGATCGAGCGATTTTCATGGTCGGACGAATTCTCAAGATTTGGAGTCTTGTCAAAATCCTGAGTACTCGCTGAGATCGCTACTGGCAAATGCTTTACAACCGATTCGCCACGGCGTCGACGGATCAGCCAGTCAAGGCCTTCGCCGTCGATCTTCTGCATGGCGTAATAGCACGTGGAGCCGGATTGCCCCACATCAAAAACAGGCACAATATTCGTATGGTGAAGGCCGGCTGAGGTGCGAGCCTCGTTGATGAACCGGCGGCGGGCCGATCCACCTGACCAAGGCTTGAGAATTTTCAACGCCACAGGGCGATCCAGATCGACGTGGACCGCCTCATAAACGACCCCCATTCCACCACGACCAAGTTCGCGCACAATCCGATAACCAGCCAGGCTATAACCCGGCTTTAACAAAGTGGTTTCGGGAGAGTCGGTGCTTGTAGAGGAGTTACCAAGACGTGCTGTTGAACCGCCTGAACTGAGCAGGCCACGCATCATGGCAAGCCCTTCAAGAGCGTTTCGCAGTTCATCTCCTAAATCGGGATACTCTGCAAGAAACTTCTGGAGGTCTGGTGGATGACCCAATTCCTCGGTTTGAGAAAGATAATCCTCAACAGCATCACCAAGATCCTGAACGGCTTCGTCAGTCGACTTCGTGGCGACCAAAGAATCGTCTGGTTCGATATTGGGAACCTCAGGCATGGCCACGGCCCCTTTTTTTGACTCTTAATTCGATGTGACGTGTCTAGGAATTGCTTCTATAGTATATCAGCGTCAGCAATTCCGAATCAGGCGGATTTATTCGGTTGGAAACCGTAATTTTATACAAACCAATCGGTCAGTGAGTTTCTGTTCCCATCGACTTGCGGAGACTTGCCAAGCCTTTGGCCCACATCCCTCGAATCACTTTTCGCGTGACTCCAAAGTGCTGGCCAATCGCGTCAAACGAAATCCCTTCCACATGATATAGCCAGAGAACTTCGGCTTGATCGTTTGGAAGTTTGGTCAAAGCGTCTGCCAAAAGCACTGTGGCTTCGCGACGGATAGCCGCTTCGCTAGGGCTTGTCTGGCTTAAGGTGAGAAGCTCTGCCAGATTGCCAGATCGGCCGCCGGCTTCAGGAGAGCCTCCCAAAGCACCCGTCAATCCTGACATCGGAGCATCCAGAGGCCATGGAGCATCGCCCCCACCGCGCTTAACCCGACTGTGATAGCGGCCAAGATCCGCAAGTTTCTGCGCAATCAATCGCCTCAACCAGCCGACCAGAGCCACTTCATCCTGACCTGTAAATGCGGGAAATTGGCGAATCACTTCGATCAAAGTTTCTTGAATAACGTCCGAAAGCTCCACTCGTTCACGAAGCCTGGGACCAAGTCCCGTGCGGGCAAGCATGCGCAAATAATTGCGGTACATGTCGCAAAGAGTGCCAAGCGCGTCTGTCTCACCCGATCTGGCTCGAGCCACCAGTATCATCGGATCGAGGTCATCGTTACTCAAATGCTGTGACCATAGAGGATTTTAAGGCGATGAATCGCACCTCCACAACCCATGCAGGGTCGCAAAACCGATTCCGTTTTGGAACCGAAAGTGCGACCCATGTGGAAGAGTCAGTTTCTAGTCGAACCGAACTGCACAGCGATTGTCAAGCCCGGTTCAATTTGAGTTGACGGCGGCGTGCCATCCAGGCCAGAGAAATTCCCGATACCAGTACAGCCAAAGTGGATGGCTCAGGCACGGGTACTGCGGATGGGTTGGCCAATGTGAGCCAGCTCATTGTGACATTCGTTGTGGCTGCAGAGTTTACAACAAATGGTCCGATTCCACTGAGAAAAGTGCGATTATCGGGAAGGCCACCTTGAACGATATCCACCCAGGGATCCACTGGATCAAACGATGCAACAACCGATGAATAATCGGTACCGGTGATGGAACCATTCAATCGGCCCTTGAGCACGATTGGCTGAAGGTTGCTGGTATACCAGTTGCTGTTGAGTTGCAGGCCGGTTGGAAGGATCGAGATCGAGAACGGTGTGTTCGTGTAAGTTGTGGACATGCCGGGTGGGAGCGGCGAGGTCAGGAATTGACCCAGATATCGGGAACCTGTTGTGCCCCAGATTGGATTTGCCTGGCTTTTGTAGCTGATGGCGTTAAACCCGGTGACACCATCCAAGCCAACCTGGCCAGAGGTGGTGAAGCCAAAACTGGTGACAGGGTCAGAGATGATCCCGGCTTGTGATGTCAGTGAGAAACTGGCTGCAAGGATGAGTGCAGAAAGAATTTGTTTAGCGTGAGCTTTGAACTGGAACTTGATCATGGATGTAAATCTCCTGATGTCAATTCAGGTTAGTGATGTCGAAAGGTGAGACGGGCCTGATAGAAATCGAGTTCATTTCAACCGTCTCTGATTGAGCGAAAGTGATTGAATTTGAGAAAACCGAAGGCGGGGTCGATTTTGAACCCCGCTTCGGAAATTGTTTTTTTGCTGCATTTGGAGAGCAATCCTGTCATGGATCAGGGCCGAATGCGACTTCGGTACGGATTCAGATCAGACCGTCTGACGACGGCGACGATGCCAGACCAAACCAGCGGCACCAAGGCCGAAGATCATGATCGAAGCTGGCTCAGGAACGGGAACTGGGGAAACCACCATCAGTGATTGGGCGGTTGTACGACCACCATTTGTGGTGGAAGGAACCAGTGTCAGGTTGCTGTCCAGGTTGACAAGCGTGTTGCTGTAACCATTGGTGAGGAACTCAGGGATTGGCTTCTGATCGAAGCTGACCATGAGGTCGGACTGGCTGGCGCCAGTGACGGATCCATTGATCTTGCCGGTCAGAACAATCGGCGTGGTGCTTGGATCGACGGAATTGCCGTCCACAGAGTTCACCAGGTAGGTGATCGAAAAAGGTGTGTCAGCATAGGTGGTTGTGACACCTGATGGCAGTGCAGCCACCATGAACTCGCCAAGGCTGAATGACGATGGTGTGGTGAATTGGCCGCTGGGCACGCTATTGAAGCTAACCACAGGTGTACCGGTGACTCCATTGGTGTCAATCGCACCGGAAGTCGCGTAGCTCATTAAAACTTTAGCAGACTGGGAAGGGCTTGATGCAGCCTGAGCCATACCGGCCAGACCAAGAACCATAGCCGTTGCCGTCATCCATACACGTGAAACGCTGAAGTGACGCATATTCATTGCCTCCTGAAACCTCCATGATCAAGGCAATCCTTGATCCAACACAGATGCTGGACCACGCTCAACAGGAACCCGTCCAGTCAGGTCAGTCAGACCCAACCAAATGGCTAAAAATCGGGATGAAATCTTCTCATCCGAACTTCCATGCCGGATCGTGTTCCATTCGGAGTTCAACTGCTGGCATCAACAATGCCCGCCGATCTTCTCCTAAGCAACTGAGCCGAATCGTACACGACCTCAGAAATTCAGACAACCCCAAACTTTCAAATTTAATTCAAGTTTTTCTGAATCCTGACCGAAAGCCTCACCGAGGCTCTCGGTCCACGAATTCAAAATCAGATCAGACTCTCAAGAACAAGCTTTAGCTTGCGCACTTCAGCCTCGGTATCAAACGGGCTGTCGGGCCGATCCTCGATCGCCACCACCAGGCCACGCTTGTATCCAGATCTCTGCAACTGGCTGACCACTCGATTGTACTCAATCTGGCCCTGGCCAATTTTCATCTGGAATTCGCCAGGCTTCCGGCCCGTATCGCGCAGTCTTGCGTTCTGTACGTAAGGATAGACTTCATCGAACGATGCGCTTTGGAATGGCCCGTTGATATAGTGGCTGGGGTCGAGTGTCAGACCCAGTCCTGGGATACTCCGGCAAAGTGCCACCGCATCGGCCGGCATCGCTGTGGTTCCATCGGAAGTGGTCGATACCGTCAGGACAATTCCCTGCCGGGCCGCAATCCCCATCAGTTCTTTCAGACGCTTCTGTTCCACATCGGACGGAGTGCCTGATGGTGATGGCATGATCGACACCACAGCTACGCTCATCGACTTGGCAAGCCAGCAAAGTGCTTCGAACTGACGCTTTTGATCGTCGAGGCTCTCTGTTTCAAAACGAATGTCAAACGAGCTTGGCAAAAGACCTGACGCTGTGCGAATTCTTTGAAGAGCGTGCTCTTTATTCTCGGTAATCCAGGAAGGCTTCAAGACTTCGTGTACGGAAGGACCGCTGAAAACGTACTCGACACGGTCAAATTCCAGATCCGCCATCCGACGCATCGCCTTGTCAAACGGCATCTGAGCAAAGCATAGGGTGCTACAAGCCACAAACATCACGCCCTCCTGACATTTCCACACATGTTCTAAAACCAGGCCCAACAAACACTTTGATGCTTCATCAGGCCAAAACCGGTACGACCTTCATCATCAAGCCAACAGCTTTGGAACACCGCCTGCGCCCCATGCCGCTGACTTGTCATACCAGATCATGTTATGATCATAACAACTTTAACGAATTTTCGGACGATTCGATAGATCATCCGTAAACCCACGGGCCGTTCTTTCCACGCCCCGACCATGACGCCGCTCGACAGATATGCCGTCGCTGAGCCGGAAAAAATCTGCCAGACGCGATTCCCGGTAGGCTTGCAAAGCCGCCATCAACCGCCGTCCACGTGTCTTCTCGGAATTCGATTGCACACCCATAACCATGTTTGACTGAGGCTTCGATCGGTGCTCCATCAATTCGTCATAACGTGTTTGCACAATATCTTTTGCCTCTTCCGGTAAACTCACTTTAAAACTCACTGTGGATGTGATCCCTGACTCAAGCTCCACTTGTCCCCAGCTCTTGGGCGGAACGATCAGGTGGATTGTCGCGCCCGATCCGTTTTGCATGGAACGGGCCTCCTCGAATGACGCATCAAAACGAACATTATTTTTTTGGGATTCTTCCGACGATGACACCAATTCCACTTCCATCCGGCATGGCAACGGATTGAAAAACACCACCAGATTCGAATTTGAGATCGGAAATGTCCGAATCGTCATACCCTGAAGTGAAATCCTGCCCACGGACTCTTCATCAACGGATATCAATGGCAATCGCTCGAACCGACGATTCCAGTCCGCAATTTTCAACTCGTGCCCCTTGAAGGCCGACCGATCAATCATCAGCCATTGGGCGTCGTGCCGGGACATGTAGCAGACAAGTGCAGATTCGATTTGCCCTGACCGATGGATTCCAGCCTGTTTTGCGATTTCAGGACCAGTCTCAGGCTGCTTTGACATGGGCTGACTCAGCCAGTGCCCACGAACGGATAAGCCGTCGAGTGCTGATTCCATGTCCGGATGTGCGACCAATTCCCGGCCAGTGCGAGGTTCCGATAGCGATTCCGATCCGATCACTTCCAGGCTGGCTGATGATCGCCAAAGGCTCGGTTCAAATGCCATCCATCGCCAGGCATTCACAGGCGAAACACCGGTCCGCTCGGCTTCATCAAAAAGCGACTGAGATGATTCGCTCGAAAACGCAGGGGCTGCAATGGTGAGCTTCAGGCCGGTCAACTCGTAGGTCTGATCAGCTATAGACTTATAAAATTCCGACACCCTGCGGGACCGCCAGGTCAGCCACGGCATGAGCCCTGCTGAGCGAACGAAAGCCTTGCGATCATCATCATTTGCAAGCCTTTGAGACCACTCACCTTCGAGACCCGTTTCCTGAAGAAACAGGCGGAAAGTCGACTCGTTCAAGCCCGCCTCACAGCCGTTCGGCAGTCCCACTGGCGGAGTCAGTGCTAGAAACAGACCACTGACAACAGGCTTGCCTTCCCTGGTCCGCAAATCTGCCAGCTCACGGACCCGTTTGATCATCGCCGACTGATAATTTTTAAGATATCTGGGATCAAGTATCGGCACAGTCTTTTCGGAATCCATCTCTTGATTCAGTAATGATTTGGGCGCCAGTTCGAACCAGACTTCCATACCATTTTCAACCAGTGCACGCGAAGCACTCAACCAGTGATCCTTCTGATCCGAAGCAAACGGATCAGGCAATATTGCTCGGCCTGCATGACTGCAATTCATTTCTTTGACTAGATTTACAGCAAACTGGCTAGAGCTCGAAACTGGGTCTGTGCTGCCGTTTGTGGTCAGTAGGTCTTCGGCCTGATATCGCAGGGCGACCTTGCGACGGGGCGCAGTTTTCAAGGCCGGAGAGAGCTCTGAATTTACAATAATCGCAGGTAGGTCAATGGCTTGGGATGATTCGCAAAAAAACGAGTTCATGGCGAGAGCCATGACGAATAAGATTTTCTTCAGAATATGATACCGACAATGCATCGAAGACAAACGAGACGGCTCCGCCGTTAGATTCAGTCTGTCCATACAGACCCTGATCAGCCCAGTTCATCCATATTATCGGCCTTTCCCTATTTCAAAGTTGACATGGAAATCTGGAACCAAACGAATTGAGGCAAAATATAAGCACGATCAACCAACATTTCCGGTTCCCTGAGAGACTCGCGGGAACCGGAGTAAATCGCCTGTCAACAGCCCTTAAATTACGATTTTAACTGACGTTCCAGCAATTGCAACGGGTGCAGAGCCTCGATTCCTGCCAGATCTTCCACCTGGGCCCTGCAACTGGTGCCTGATGCCACAAGTATCGACTCAGGAGCATCTTTGACGGCCTTGAGCAAGACTCTCTCAGCAAGCGCCTGACTCATCTCATAGTGGGACTTATCATAGCCAAAAGAACCCGCCATGCCGCAGCATCCGCTATCAAGCTCATTCAGATGAAGATCTGGAATCAGCTTCAATGCGGCCACCGTATCCGCCGTGCTGAAAACCGCCTTCTGCTGACAGTGGCCATGAAGAATGACCGATCTCTCGAGCGACTTAAATTCCAACAAGCCTTGCTTTTCAGCCATGGCGAGTAGTTTTTCGACCTGAATGGTGGCCTTGGCGACCTCCAAGGCATCATCGCCAAGCCTCAGGTTCTTATAGTCGTCTGCCAGCATGGTCAAACAGCTAGGTTCCACACCCACAATCGGTACTCCAGCCCTCGCTGATGGAGCCAAACGTTCGACCATGGCCTGAGCCTGTTCGTGACCAATATCGAGCAGCCCCTTGGAAACGGCGGGCCGTCCACAACAAAGCCCACCTACCAACTCCACTTCATAACCGGCTTTTTCCAATAACCTTACAGCCGACTGGCCAATTTCGGGATGATTGTAAGTGGTGAAGCAGTCGTCCAGCAGGATGACCTTTCCGAGGGTTGATTTTGCATTCCGAGAGAGTTTTTGATGCGTCCTGAACCAACTTCGAAAATTCTTTGATCCGACAAAGAGCGGCAAAGTACGGCGCCGATCAAGTCCCACAAATCGTTCCAGCAATCGCTTCACCAGCTTCGACTGGATCATTCTGTTGGCTAAGGGGGCGAATCGAGATCCCCAGCGGTTCAGGACATGCACATGCCCAAAGATCAGGGCCGCCAGATCGGGCCCTCCGCGTTCTTTATGGACCTGATGAAGGACTTCGCTTTTGAGTCTGGCCATGTCCACGCCTGACGGACACTCGCTTTTACACGCCTTGCAGCCAAGACATAAATCCATCGCTTCAAGCAGGCCGGGGTGATCCCACTTTCGGTCTTTCCCAAGTCGGCCGCTCATCACCTCGCGAAGCACGTTCGCCCGGCCTCGTGTGGAATGCTCTTCATCGCGCGTAATCATATAACTCGGGCACATCGTGCCAGTATCCGTCTTGCGGCAAGCGCCCACACCGGAACAAAGCTCGACAGCCTGAGCCAGCCCGCCCTGATCGTCAAAATCAAAGCCCGTGACATCTGGTACTGTGGCGAAATAATCCGGGCTGATTCGCAAATGGTCCGTCAGTTCCGGCTCAGCGGCCACCTTTCCGGGATTCATCTGGTTGGATGAATCAAAGGCGTATTTGACTTGCTTGAAGACATCAAAGACTCTGTCTCCAAAGATCTTGCGATTCCAGCGACTGCGAGCCAGACCATCTCCATGCTCGCCCGACATCGCCCCGCCAAACTCGGCTACAAGACTCGAAACCTCTTCCGCAATGGCCTTGAGTTGCTCCAGACCACCATTCGTTTTCATATTCAAAACAGGCCTGATGTGAAGACAACCAACATCGGCGTGTCCATAGCACGAAGCCTGGGTCCCATGACTGGCAATAATTGCCATAAACCGATCGTAAAATTCCGGAAGTACCTGCGGATCAACCGCCGTATCTTCCACAAAGGCCACCGGCTTGGAATCCCCAGGCATACCCATGAGCAAAGAGAGACCTGCTTTACGCACCTTCCAAAAATTATCCTTGGCTGATGCCGTCAGGTTCTTGACGATCCCCAGCACGGAACCGTTTCCAGCCAGTTCCCGTTCGATAGTTGCAGCCTTTTCCGCAAGTTCCTCAGGTGTTTCGGCATAAAGCTGTGCAGCCAGAACGGCCTCCGGGTCGCCCGATGCAAACGTCACCAGCTTGGAATATTCCGGATGTGCCAATGCCAGATCCAGAATCATCCGGTCGATCATCTCGACAGCCGCAGGACCACCAGCGAGATAGGCTGGAAGGCTGTTTAAGGCATCTTTGATGGTTCTGTGAGAAACCACAACCAGGCCCTGACACGGCGGAATTGGCACAACTCGCACATCGGCAGCCGTGATGACGCCCAAAGTGCCTTCGGAACCGACGATGATTTTCGCCAGATTGAATTGCCAGGGATCATCCTTCCAACCCTCGGCCCGAACGGGCATCCCCGGGATGAATTCGTCAAGATTGTAGCCGCTCACCCGCCTGAGGATTCGTGGATACCGGGCAATGATCTCTTCACGATTCTCAGCCACCAGATCCCGCACCGTTTTGTGCAGATATCCAAGCCGACCACCGTTTTCAATCATCGTAGTCAGGGCTTTTTCATCAAGTCCCTGGAATCGGGCGGGCATACCGCCTGACAGAACCACTTCCACAGCCGTCACATGGTCAATCGTTTTGCCATAGCGCAAGCTTCGGGCGCCGGCGGAGTTATTGCCGATCATGCCGCCGAGGGTGGCTCGGTCACTGGTGGAAACATCGGGGCCGAACATCAGGCCCAGTGGCTTCAGGTGGCGGTTGAGTTGGTCGCAGACCACGCCTGGCTCGACCCGCACGATCATCCGGTCGCGATCCACAATTCCGATCCGGTTCATATACTTTGAGCAGTCGATAATCAGACCTGCTCCAATCGTCTGCCCGGAAAGACTTGTGGCGGCACCTCTTGAGATGATGGACACGCCGAGTTCGGCCGCAATTTCTACGGCCTTGGCCACATCTTCAGCAGATCGGGGCAGAAATACACCTACGGGAGGGATCTCATAAAGCGAGGCATCTGTGGAGTATAGAGAACGCGCTGTATCGTCGAACCGGGCTTCGCCTTTGGTCTCTTCGGCCAGACGGGCGGCGAGCTTTTCGAGAATCTTATCCGTAAATGTGGCTTTGCCGGATGTGGCTTGCATGGTCGACCTGATTCCGTGACGTGTGGCCTGAATGTTTTTGGATTATACGGCTTTTGATAACCACTTCGCGACTCTGTTGTAGGTCTCAGATTCAAAACAATCGAAGAAGAGCATCAGCCTCGCCGATCTCGACCTGAATTTGTGCGACGTCCATCCTCTTGCAAAATCAAACAAATCCGTTCATCCTGTAGTTTATTGACCGCCTAGTCTATTAGGCGTGAATCCAAATCTTCAGACACATCAGGAATTTCATCGACCATGACTCCACAAGAAAAAGCCGAATCACTGGGTATCAAGTTCACGAAACAGGAACCCGCATATCTGGCGATGGTGGTTCGCACAGGTAACCTGCTGATCACATCGGGCCACGTCAGCGATATCAAGGGCAAGCTGGGCGATGGGACAACGGTCGAGCAAGGCAAACTGGCCGCTCGCGAATGTGCAGAGAAAATCCTCAATTCGATCTGGAACATCCACGGATCTCTGAACGGCCTTCGAGTCTTGAAATTGCTGGGCTGCGTGAATTCCACACTTGATTTCCATGAGCAGCACCTGGTGATCAATGGTTGCAGTGATCTGCTTCATGAAATCTATGGCAAGACCACCGACGGTTTTCACGCCAGAAGCGCACTTGGCTTCGCCCAGATCCCAACAGGCTCAGCCGTTGAGGTGGAAGCGATTTTTGAAATCAAGTCGTGATCGCTGGTTGGGATAATATAAAAGCGATGAGGTGGGATTCGTCCCACCTTTTTTTAAACTATAGTTCAGTGACGGGCATTTTTTCGAGGAGGATATGCCGGAACAGGGCCTGCCATCCATCGGTGATAATTTTGTGGCCAGCCGGAGTGATGAGCCCTTCGTAAAGGGTCGAAAAGTCGTTTTTGTCGAGGATCGATTATGTGAGTCATGGTGAACGTAACCCCCTGTAGTAAAAGGGATATCATACCTAAGCCGCCATCTGAAATCAAGTGTAAACCATTGATTTAACACAAGAATACAGAGGGAGTTACGGCGTAAAACAGGATTGTTTAGTTTTGGCGGGGACGTCCTCATAAACTTACAATCACCATGAAACGGGAATTCCAGCAAGTTTCTCAGCCAGCGATGATTTTCATCAGGGCGTATTGAGTGGCTGAACTGGTGGAGAGAGTGAAAGTGGTGCTTCCAGAGCAGGCGTAGGGGAGACCGTGCCTGCGAATGGGCTTGAAGAGATTGCTGGCGATGGACTTGAATTCTTCCTGATCTGAGTTCTTGAAATCGGTGGAGATGCCCCTGGCACAGGTGGCAGAGGGGGCTGAGCCAGTGGATCTCGCGCCCCTGCGGATGCTCCCTTGCCTATCGATGTCTGTACGGGTGTCACGATGGCGACTTTCTCGACCAATCGTTGATACGCCGATTTTGCAGCCGCTCGAACCTCTGGCGATTTATCGAATTGCGACGTTTTTTCAAGATATTCCAGAGCCGTTGTATCGCCAATCTCGGCAAGCGACCAGGCAGCTGTTTTCCGCACGCTGGCATCTTTATCGTTGCGAAGCCGGTCCATCAGAGGGCCAATCGCTTGTGTCGCCTTTTGCCGGCCAAGCAGTATGGCACCGTCACGACGGTTGGAGGCCCAGTGACTATTGAGCATCTTGAGGGCTGAACCGATCGCATCACTCGGAGGTGTATGCACTTGTACCACTGTTGAAGGGATCTGTTGAGTGATGATCGGTGTGGGCTGAGTGACAATCACCGTGGACGGTGGAGGTGGGCTGGACGCTGCCGAACCAACCAGCAGACCGGCTCCGAATCCTAATGCTGAGGCGGCAAGGCCAGAACCATTATTTTCGTAATGATTGATGACCACAGGGCCGCGGGGTGGTCCTGGACGAAAATTCGGAGGCCGGTTACGGGGCGGTTGGGCATGTGCTCCAGTTTGGGCCATTCCCAATAAAATGAGTGCAATGCTTGGATAAAAAGCGATTTTCTGGAGCATGATCCACCCCGGCATCCATGCCGAATAGAACGGAAAAGACCCGTGTCGTCAAATAGGATTCGCCCGAGCATTACACCAAGATTCCGAAATCGGTCAAGTTCGGAACAATTTGGAATGTGTCAAACCGGAAAAGCGCACTTGTCAGAAATCGCAAAAAGCTATAAACATTGACCTGATTGAGATTCGGCACTGATGGAATGATTCCGTACTGTACCGAATCAAATTGAGATGGTGTGCGGGCAGGGAGGCTTGCGAACCATGACTGGCGATGAATCAAGACGACGATGGATCACCCGGCTCGCCCAATGTTTATTTGCGGGTGGAGTTTCGGTGCATTCCGGCTGCTCGATCGCTAAGCGGTTTCGCAACGATCTTCCGGTACCCAACCCGCTTGTGGTTCCGTCGATTGATTTTGAAACCATCTGGAACACGACCATCGCTGTTCTGGACGAATACTTTGACATAGCCACAGAAAATCGTCAGCAAAGACGCATCGTGACCCAGCCCAAAGTGGGCGGAACGGTTCTGGAGCCTTGGAATCAGGACTCTGGCGACTTTTATGAGCGAGTGGAATCCACGCTTCAAACCATTCGCCGATATGCGATTGTGACCATCGAACCAGACCCGACCGGCATGGGCCAGGCCGTGCGTGTGGAAGTCTTTAAAGAGCTTGAGGATATGGTTCGTCCTGAACGTGCACCAGCCGGCCGGGCGATTTTCTCAAACGAATTTCCGGTCAATCGGTCGCGTGAAGTCGTTGGGCCGGTGGATTTACCACAAGGCTGGATTCCACGAGGTCGCGATTTAATTGTTGAGCAGTCGATCCTTCGCCGACTTCAACGAAAATTGTTGCTCTAAGACTTATCTACCTAAGAAATCAGGGATGAGTCAAGATTGACCCATCCCTGTCATCACAATGTTTTCTATCAAATCTACAATCAATCACACACGCAGGTGGGCTGGCCAGATGGCTGTGCCGTAGATTGCTGTGGAACCGAGTTCTTCTTCAATGCGAAGAAGCTGGTTGTACTTGGCGACGCGATCTGATCGGCTGGCAGAGCCGGTCTTGATCTGTCCGCAATTGGTACCGACTGCGATGTCTGCAATCGTGGCATCTTCCGTCTCGCCTGAGCGGTGCGAAAGTACGGCTGTATAGCCATTACGCTGAGCCATTTGAACGGCTTCGAGCGTTTCGGTCAGGGTGCCAATCTGGTTCACCTTCACCAAAATGCTGTTACATGCACTCTTGGTAATGCCTTCAGCCAGACGAACAGGATTTGTCACGAAGAAATCGTCGCCCACGATCTGGACTTTGTCGCCCAGACGCTTGGTGATTTCAATGTAACCGGCCCAGTCGTCTTGATCCAATGGATCTTCAATCGAAACAATCGGATATTTTTCTGACCAACCAGCGAACAGGTCGATCATGTCCGATGCGCTGAAGAGTTTATCTGGGTTGGACTTCCAGAACTTATAGCCCTTCTTGCCACCTTCGTCAAACAGCTCGGAGCTGGCGCAGTCGAGGGCAATCGCGAAGTCAGCGCTCCGGCCAGCCTTGTAGCCAGCCTTGTCGATCGATTCCATGATGTACTTCAGGGCTTCTTCGTTATCGAGATTCGGAGCGAATCCACCTTCATCGCCCACAGCCGTGTTGTGGCCAGCCTTTTTCAGAACGCCCTTGAGCGTGTGAAAAACTTCGGCAACCTGACGAATCCCTTCAGAGAAGCTCTTGGCGCCCACGGGCATGACCATGAACTCTTGGAAGTCAATCTTATTGTCAGCGTGCTTTCCACCATTGATGATGTTGGCCATCGGCACGGGTAGAACGCGGGCGTTGGGGCCGCCCAGATATTTGAACAAAGAAATTCCGGTCGCCTGGGCTGCAGCTTTGGCTGCGGCAAGACTGATACCGAGAATGGCATTTGCTCCGAGTCGAGCTTTGTTTGGTGTGCCGTCGGCGGCGATCATGGCGGCATCAAGCCCGGCCTGATCGGTGGCATTGCGACCAATCACAACACGTGCCAGTTCGCCATTGACGTGCTCAACAGCCTTCAAAACACCTTTGCCCAAGTATTTCGTTTTGTCAGAGTCGCGCATTTCGACAGCTTCATAAGCCCCTGTTGAGGCTCCTGAAGGCACGGCCGCGCGGCCGATCACACCTGACTCAAGCTGAACATCGACTTCCACGGTCGGGTTGCCACGGCTGTCGAGAATTTGACGACCACGCACGGCGGCGATTTTCGTCGAATGATTGATCATCGATTGCTGTTCCAAATCTCTCACGAACTCGTTCACAGACAACGTTTTGATCTTATCCAGTTTTGGACATCATCAAAACGCGAGTGCTCACCGGTGGCAACGCGCCAACCAATAACGCACTCATTTCTATGGCATAATGGCCGATCAGGGGCGGTTTCGTCTAGTGGACAACTGGACGAATTCATCCCAAAGGCGAGTAATTATGACGAATATATCAGGCCCGAACAGCCTTGATCAAGCGGCGAAATGGCCATAAAACCATTCGCACGGGTGCTGTTGCAATCCTGCCAGGCAGACCAATCACCACAAGTGCGGAACTGATCACCACCCAGCCAGCCAGGAACATTCCCAGATAGCGAGCAGCACCAAAGTTCAAACCTTGCTGTTCAAGCCACGTTCCAACAGCGGTTTCCAGGCCCGCGATCGCACCCCCACCCACAGCCGTCGCCAGTTGGATCCCAGCCGAGGCAAACTGCTTGACAGCGTAATCCGTTGCCTGGCCAGCCATATCGACGAACTCTTCAGGGGCGGCAATAAAGGCAGTTAAAAGTCCGGCGGCGGCCAGCTTTTGCTTGTTCGGAAGGACCGTCTCCGTGAAGAACTTCCAGCCCGGGCGGCCAGTCCTGCGTAGGACGTTCACGGACTGAGCACCTTCTGCAGCAAGAACTTCGGCGACGTCATCGCCATAAACTGAGACAGCTGAAAGCCCATCAGCACCCATGCCGCGAATCATGGTGTCGGCTCGTCCAGGAAATCGGCGGGCCAGAGATTGAGCGGCTTCACCCATCTGAACAGCCATTTGCTTTTCGACTGGTGTGAATCGAGCAAAATCTTTGGCCAGATTTTGGTCGCCTGCTATCAGTTTTTGAAAGCGGGCTTCAAGTAAAGCATCCGCAGGTTCATCGATCCGTCGAGCCGTTCGGCTTAATTCCTGCGATCGACGTGCTAAAACTCCCAACCCATCCTCACCCAACTCTGTCGCTTCTTTGGCAAATAAGCGTGTGGTTCGACCTGTTGCCAACTTTGGATCGGCGGAACGTACAGAGGCCTGAATCATGTCATCAAGCCACGACAGGCCACCGGCCTGAGCGGAATTGGTGTTCAGACCAAATGCCAACAAAGCAAGTACACAAACGCTTTTCAAGAAAGTGTTTGCAGGGACGGGCCCGGTTCGTTTTCGGTGAATTGTCATAGCAGGAACAAGCCTCCCCGATAGTCGATTTTGCATAGCAATTGTGCGGTGACAGTTGGACTCTGACTTTACCCGACCAGTGATGAAATATCTTGTCATTTTGTCACTTCAGCCCCATGATTCACTCAGGGCTGATTCTCCTGAGAGACTCCAGCGCGGCGAGAGGCCAGATGCTCTTCCATCTTCCAATAAGCGGCCAAACCGACTCCGGCTTGCCCACTCTCAATGGCTAGATATTTCAGGCCACGCTCAGGCGGGACCCGCATGAGAAGCTCTCGGCCGTCTTTCAAAAACCGCAATGGTTCGAATCGGCTCAGAGTGACTCCAGCTTTACGGGCCAACGGACGGACGATTTCTTCAACCTGACCTATGGTCATACGATTCATCGCGTTAGGCATCTGCTTCAAGACTTTTTGTAAGCCACCGGCAGACCTCACGGCCCACCACTGATTTGCTCGTCTGGCAGAGCTTTCAGCCAATTGTTCACCTGTTTGAAGACCCGCTTTAATGCTTCTGTCAACAACCGTTTCAGCGCCTTCACGGGCCGCAGTTTTACCAATCGTTTTGACCTGACCTCGAGCCATTTCTGCCGCCACTACGCCTTCTGGCTGAACAGCGAAAAGGCTCATCACATCAGCCACCACAAATGCACCGTCCATCAACGCCCATGACCACTCACCGGAAGTTGGTCTGTAGCCTTTGGTTAGAACGTTTGCAAGGTGGGTCAGATCATAAAGTGGCAGAAATTCAACGGCACTGATGTTCGAATTTTGAATTTGGGCAACCCGTGCAAGCCCATCATCATGAATGATTTGAATGGTGGCCTGACCACTGTCGCCAGAAAGGCTCATCACGCCCAGAGCGAGCGATTCCGTGGTGGTTCGGCTGGCCTTTTCTCGCAACTTTGCCACAAGTTCCGGACTCATATCACTTTGGGCGATTGGAAGGATGATGGCTGACCCATGTCGCCTGAGAATTTCCCGAAACTGTGTGTCAGACGCATATTTCTCAAGCATCACGGCTGCAGTCAGGCCATGATCGGCCAATGCCTCAACAGCTTTTTCGCGTAGATCTTTATCAGAATAGTCCTGATAGACCACCTCAGCGGCATCGGCGCCTGAGGCTTTGATTGCGGCTTCACCACGTTCCCCAAACTCGAGGGTCAATTTCAAAGCGTTCGGATGGTCAGCCACTTTGGTGAGCAATCCAGATGCTGAAAGATGACGCAAGTGCTTAGCTAGTGAATCAGAAGAGTGATCTCGAAGGTATTCCGTAGAGTCATCCGCAGAAACGTGAAGTGCGATCAGGGCATCGTCCAGAAGTTCTTCCTGATCAAGAGTTTCAATCACATCACCGAAAAGCGTAAAGACCATCAGGCCCTCAGGTCCCCGATGTCTTAAGGATTCAAGCGCCCATTTCGGATGTTTCTCAAGTGTCTCAATCACCTTGCGTATGGAAGAGGATCCTTCTCTGAGACTGACCAGTTGCAGGCCAATGAATGCATCCTGCAAGTCTTTTGGATCACGAGACATACGCTCAACCAATCCCGAGATTGCCTCAGGTTCAGTCATCATTAAAGGCAGAATCTCAGGAGTCTTTTCAACGATCGCTCGCTGGCTTGGCGACAGACGTTCAAGTTCAGCGATCCACAGGGCACGGTCACCGTCGTCTGCACGCTTCAGGCTAAGATAATCCCGCCATGTCAGAAGAATTCTGGCCGCGGCTTGATCATCCACAAGTTCACAGAGCCGACGAAATTCGCGTGGATGCTTTTCGTAAAGATAAACCGCTTCCAAGTCGAGTGTATCAAGTAATTTGAGGCCACGCAGGCCATCCGTGCTTTCAAGATTGATTGCCGTCTGGGCATACTTGTTGAGAACCCGCTCGACCATCGCAAAGTGTTTGGTGTCTTCACGATAACGGTCAAGAACCTGATTTTTGTGATCTTGAAATGATTTCGAGCTGGACGGACCGTCAATCACAACTTTTTCTAAAATAACAGGCTTGGTTTTCGAGGCCAGCTTAATAAAAACGGCAGAGCCAATCAAAAGGCAAAGCAAGGCCAGGGTTTGTCTTGTACCTTTCGACATGCCGCCCGCAACTTTCTACGGACGGAAACTGCCAAACCGAGTGGCAATTTCCTGGTCATACTAGCTCACTTCAAACCATGATTCGCCGCAAAGCATGGTATCTCTAAAATCCAGCACCGCAATATTGTTCCGTACAGTCGCCTTCCCGTCAACTGAAACCTGCCCGAAGTTGACCAGATAATAGGACGATCTTTCTGGATTTCCGGTCTGGCTTGTTCAAGGCACGCATCTTCTCGGCTTGGGGTTGTGATCTGACATCCAAACTTACAACAATGCTTTGACAAGATTGTGATTCGACATGGTTTGACGAGTGAATTCCCAAATTGATGGAGTACAGCGAAAATGACCAGACAATCCGGCTTGAGCATTCTGGGTGACGAAGAGCCCGGATTGGTTCGCACAAAAATTGTTGCAACCATTGGTCCTGCATGTCGTGACTATGATTCGATCCGACGGCTGGCCATGGCTGGTGTCGACCTGTTTCGTTTGAATTTTTCGCATGGGACTCATGCCGAACATGCCGAAGTCTGGCATAGGATCCAAGACGTAAGGCGTGATTCAAAAAAGTCTATCGCGATATTGATGGACCTCTCAGGACCTAAAATCCGCCTTGGTACTATCGTGGCTGATGATGGTGTTCTGGAATGCCCGGTGGATGCTCTTTTTGAAATCTCGCTGGGCGACTCTGTCGATTTTAACGCTCAGGCGGATCCAAAACTGGGGCGATTGGTCTGCCCTGTCGACGAGCTTTTTGAGGATCTTGAGGTCGGCCAAAGAGTCCTGTTCGCCGATGGAACCCTGACCATGACTGTGGTGGAATCGTGGCCCAGTCAGCGAAAGGCCATTCTTCGGAACATGATTTCTGGACGTCTGCGAAACCGTCAGGGGATCAACCTACCAGGCGGCGGTGGTCGGATTAAGGCACTTACAGATAAAGACTTGAAAGATCTCAACTGGGCAATCGAGCATCCTGTTTCGTTTATTGCACTTTCGTTTGTGAGACAGGCTTCGGATGTTCGTCAATTGCGACAGGAGTTGGACAGTCGGGGCATCGACTCGCGGATCATCGCCAAGATTGAAAAGCCGGCTGCTCTGGTCAATCTCGACTCGATTCTGGAGGAAGTGGATGCACTCATGGTGGCTCGTGGCGATTTAGGCGTGGAGCTTGATGTGGCTCAGGTTCCAGCGGCTCAAAAGCGGATCATCGCCAAAGCGGCAAGAGCTGGCCTGCCTGTGATCACGGCAACGCAAATGCTTGGTAGCATGGAGACTTCTACGATCCCAACTCGCGCTGAAGCTGCTGATGTTTTCAACGCTGTGCTGGATGGTACGGACGCCGTGATGCTTTCAGGCGAGACTGCCGTTGGACGCGACCCTGTGCTGGCCGTCCGCACGATGAGCCAGATTGTGCTTCAGGCGGAGACTTTTTCGCTGACCGATCCTGTCAGCAATCGTCGATTTGAAAATTCGAACATGCGGACGACAGACTGGGCCCGCGTCACTCCGATCACAGCGGCCATGGTTTATACCGTTGCGGAACTTGTCCGTCAGATTCAGCCTAAGCTGGTTGTGGCTGTGACCCGGACAGGCCGTGCAGCGTTCGCTTTGAGCAAGGTTCGCCTGCCAGTGCCAATCGTGGCCCTTTCAGACAACCCCTCTGCCATAAACGCCTTAGCCCTCGCATGGGGTGTTGAGCCACTGGCTCTTGCGCACTTCGGCGAACCGGACGAAAACTTGAAAGTGGCACTCGACTGGGCCATGGCCCGGAATTTGATCGAGCCGGGCGATCGGGTTGTGCATCTGCGTGGAGCCATCGCCAATAAACCTGGCCACAACGCTCTTTACATTCACGAAGTTGGCGCCAGAACCTGATTTTGGTTGAGATTCTGGCACCACCAGATGTCACGATCAAACCAGCGTTTCCAAAAGGCCCTGCATTTCTGAGGCAGCGTGACTCTCGCCAGCCTTGCGTGCTTTCTGTATCCCCAACTCGAGCCAATATCGAGCGTGTTCCAGTTCGTCTGTTTCCGCAAACGACTGCCCCAGTTGCTGATAGGCTGCAATGCTTTCTTCAGGATGGTCTGCAATCAAAGCCTTCAACCGGTCGCGTCCCTCGTCGGTTGCACGCTCTCTCAAGCACTGCATGGCCAAGCCATATCTCAGGAAGCTATCGCGTGGATCTTCCGCCAGACTGGCTTCGAGTGCGAGCCGTTTTGCAGATTTTTCTGTCATCTCAGTCGTTCCTTTGTGAAGTTCCGTTTTAAGCATGTTCCTCGTGACACGGCTATTGTATATGGTATTCCGTGTTATCCAAACGAAAGCTGATCACTGAAGTGTTTCCAAAACTCTTGCCCAGATTCTGAATGTTAAGATAGGGCGAGTTTTCTTAGTATTCAGCGAAGCCCGGTGATCTCGGTAAATTTCATAGTCTTGGTTGCATAGGCAAGCAAGGTGATCTGCCGATGAGTTAGGGGGACTTGTAGACCAAAGCAATTCACAAGTGAAATGTTGAGGAATGAACTCCGGATGGGAGAACTTCCACAACAGGTGAATGGCTCAAGGGCTTCGAAAAACCAACCCGGCGGATGGGGCCGTGATTCGTCACTCTGACGAACTGCGGATACGACCGACAGCAGTCATTATCCAGATTTTATGAATCCGGATGGTTGATTCCCTGGTCGTAGTTGTTTAGCGAGTCCGTCATGGAGGACTCTCGATCGTGATGTCCGAATGGATTTCTCAAACATCGTTCCGGTCTTTCGATGGATTCGTCCGTCGATCGATTCCGGTCATATTACTGGCGACTTGCATCGCCGGATCTGGCGTGAGCCCCACCTGGGCCAAGGGCATAGCACCGACCCGCCGTACGGCTGTGGTTGATGCAGTTGCCAAGATCCAGCCGGCCGTTGTTTCGATTGCCAGCGAGAAGCTGTCGGCGTCAAACGCCAGATGGCCGATCTCTCCTGACGAAAGCGCCAAGGCTCGAGTCAGTGGCATGGGTACAGGCGTGATTGTGGATGGTCGCGGATATATCCTGACCAATCACCACGTTGTTGATCGGGTGGAAGGGATCGAGGTACGTCTCAGCGACGGCACCATGCTTCCTGCCCGTGTCATCCAGTCCGACCCTGTCATGGATCTTGCCCTGATCAAGGTGGATTCGACTAAACCGCTGGCTGAGGCTGTGATTGGAACTTCGTCAGACTTAATGGTCGGCGAGGATGTGATCACCGTTGGCAATGCCTTTGGTTATGAAAACACGGTCTCTGTTGGGATTGTCAGCGCCTTGGGCCGAAATGTGACACTTTCGGACGATCAGGTCTATCGAAACCTGATTCAAACCGATGCCTGCATCAACCCCGGCAATTCAGGTGGCCCTCTGGTCAACATTCGAGGTGAGTTGATCGGCATCAACGTAGCTGTTCGGGCGGGTGCCCAAGGGATCGGTTTCGCCCTTCCCATTGACGATGTCCTGCGATCGGCTGCTGAGATGATGTCCACCCGACGGATCTCTGCCACCTGGCATGGGCTTGCTACGGAAACCCGTGTTGGCGAGGAACGGCCCCGACTGTTCGTCAGTCAGGTTCAATCCACCAGTCCAGGTGAAACTGCCGGAATAAAATCCGGTGATGAGATCATCAAAATTGGTCGGATTGATGCCCGAAATCCGCTTGATGTTGAACGAGCCTTGATGGAATCACGAGTTGATGCCCCTGTGCCAGTCGTTGTGAAGCGTGGTGGACAGGAAAAAACCGTACAGATTGCTGTGCGATCGCTTTCCCGTGCCCAGCCTGATGCCGGCGATCAGATCTGGTGGCTGCTGGGTGTTAAAACCCGCCCTGTCAGTCCTGCGACCGTGGCTTCGGTGAGTCCTGATCTTCACGGTGGGCTTTATGTTTCAGACGTGCTACCGGGAAGCTCTGCAGATCGTGCTTCGATCCAGCCTGGGGATATCCTGATTGGACTCTCCCTGGGTGAGCGTCACTGGGAGACCATACTTCCTGATAATGTCCTGCACATTCTCAAACAACCGCAAGTATCGAATGCCCAGCAGCTTACCTATTTCATCGTGCGGTCAAACAAACTTTATCATGGTTTGATGACAATCGCGACCGCACCTGAAACCACCACCTTGCGGCGATGAATTTGAACGAATCTGATCTGACGTGCGAAGTGTGGATATTGCAATCCGCCTTGCACGTGGATCAAATTCATTCATGAAAGAAAAATGGCAGGTTTAATTGGGAGTCCAGGACGGACGATCGGAGCCAGGATTGGCGTCAGATTCTTCAGGATCGATTTCGTCCATGGACTCAGGACCACCTCAAATGAAACCATCTCGCCAATTTCGGCCGACACTCAATCAAACCGACCTTCTTGAAGATCGTCGAGTTCTCTCAACACTTCATCCTTATTATCACCAACGGCTGCCAATTTATCAGCCATTGCAAACACAAGTCTTAAACACTCCCACTCTGCCGAAAATCCAAACGGCCGGTGTTCGCACATATGAGCTCATCCCGCCTCCTGGTCAGGTCAACCCCACAGGTACCATTTCCTTATCTTATAAAGTGGGTGGGGCTACGATTGTTCCATTTGGTTATGTTTACGCAAATGCCCACCCCGGCATGACTCTTGTGAGCGTTTCAGGTATTCCAACCGGCGGTACAGGCCCGAAATCGCAAGTCATGTCCGTAGGGACTCTTGGCCAGCGTCAAAGTTTTTACCAGTCTGCTGAAGGTGAAATGATACACACTCCGCCAGGCATGTTCCGAGCCGGTTTTGCGAGCATTGGCGTCACTCCCACCACTTATAATAGCGTAACCGGAGTGACATCAAGTCAGTCTGGCGAATTGCGAATTTTAAATGTGGTCGGTTCACCGGTCATGATTATTCGTGATGCAAATCTGGTCAGTGGCCCCACCGGCCTGGCATGGGTTGATAAAGGCAATACAGCCAGTCTGTTTATCTCAAACAGCATTAATGGAGTTGTCAGCAGGTTTGATTTCAAGATCTTCCAACGCGGAATTCCATCCATCCGATTAACCAAAGCCACCCAGATTGGTGGTGGATATGCAACCGCCGGTGCTGCGACCACCAACCTTCAAGGCCCTTCAGGGCTGAGTTATGACGATGTAACGGACACTCTTTATGTGGCCTCCACTCTGAATAACTCGGTTTACGCCATTAATAAAGCCAGCAGGGTGAAAAACCTTGGAGGCCCAGGCCGCGTGGTTGTCAACAACAGCCCGAATCTGACCGGCCCGAAAGGTGTTTCGCTCTCACCAAGTCGAACTTTGCTTATTTCTGGCGATCTGGCCAGCGGCGCGACGGGGCTTTCTGAATTCGACCTGAGTGGCCGATATATTGGAAGTCTGGCGACAACAGCAGCTTCTGGTGGTGCATCAAGCGTAACCTGGAATCACTCGCTCTACGGATTCGGACCAGAAGTGGTCCAGCTCAACGCCAATGACAGCACCATTCAGTTTCTGCCAATTGTGCAGAACTAATTTTTGGGGCTGATCTTAAACGCTTTGAATTCCAGCCATTGCGAATATTCAATCGCAGTGGCTGTTGTTTTTTAGAATTGTTTTCCCATGATCGGATCCATGTTTACAGCCGTTTTCATAGAGTGGTACTTTTATTTCAGAACCATTGTAGTGAAAAAGTCGTGCGCGAAAATCTTCCTCAAAATGGTATGATTCTAACTGAGTTGAAATGACTAATATCGACTAAGTCGAATCGTGTGATACCACCATGCTCACTGCTACGGATCTCGAAAACCTGACTGACCGACTGGCAAAAGCCGATGGGCCTGCTGATATCTGCAACGCCTGGCCCGACGAAATCTGGGCGATTCTCAGTGAGTATCGAGCCTTTCACTGGCTGGTTCCCCAAGAATTCAGCGGCGAAGGATGTGATCGTCTCACTCTGATGCAGCGCTACCTAGCCATCGCTCAAGGCAGCCTGACGGCCGCATTTATGCTGACCCAGCACGATGCCGCAATTCGGCGAATCATTCCGGCAGCCAGGATCGATACCCGTGGAGAACCCAATACAGCTGCAAAATGGCTGAGTCGTATTGTGTCAGAAAATCTCACAACCACTGTCGGAATTTCGCAATTGACTATTTCCATCCGTCGTGGAGAACGGGCCATGGGAGCCACTCCGATTGCAAATGGTGGATATCGGCTCGACGGGTTCATGCCATGGGTCACCGGAGCGGAACAGGCCGCGGTATTTGTCACTGGAGGAACCATCGAGGATGGTCGCCAAATCCTCGCTCTGGTGCCTTCAGACCGGCCTGGAGTGTTGATTCAACAGCCTGAGCCTCTAGCTGCATTAAATGCATCTCGAACGACTGAGGTCATGTGTCAATCCGTTGAAATACAAGCCGATGAAGTGCTGGCGGGACCGATTGCAAATGTGATTACTTCAAAACAGGCCGGTGGAACGGGTGGGCTGGAAACGTCTGTTTTAGCGTTAGGTCAGTCATTGGCTGCGATTACATTTCTAAAGCACGAAGATCCAACCAGATTTGATCTGGAAGTGCCTGTAGAAAGATTGGAAAGTGAATGGACGGCATTAAAATCAGACATTTTCTCGATCGTTTCGGGTGATAACATTTCAATTTCTCCGGAACAGATTCGCCAGCGGGCCAATGCCCTGGCGAGCCGGTCCACGCAAGCCTGTCTGATTGCACGTCGCGGAAGCGGTTTTCTGCTCACTGACCCAGCCCAGCGATGGGCCCGTCAAGCCTTGTTTTTTCATGTCTGGAGCTGCCCTAAACCTGTCGCCACAGCTTCGATCCGCGACCTTGCCGGCATGGGCGAATCCGCTGGGTGTGGAGTTTTGAATTGAGGAATAAACGAATACAATCGAAATTGTATTTTTCCAGATTCAACTCACTCACAACATGCTCACAGGGTCCACGTCGATCGCCAGTTCCACGCTTGATGGCGGCTGAATGTCTGGCAGAACAGCGTGCAGGACGGTTTGCAGAGCCGCTGCTGTCAGCGATCGGGCCTGCAAATGGTGACGAAACAGGTTTTTGATCCGTGCCACCGGGGCAGGCGATGGGCCCATCACAATCACTGGCCCAGGAGCATCCGGATCAGGTGCAGGCCGTCCCGCTGCAGCCGCTTCGCGAACCGCCATGGCCTTGGCTTCTGATTCAATTCGGCCAGCCACATCCACCATATATTTGGCCACGGCAGCATCGTCCACGCCTCTGGCAATCAGTCGGGCCATGCGTCCATAGGGTGGTAATGCAAATTGCTCGCGCAGTGGTAGCTCATATTTTGCAAAGCCTAAATAATCGTGTTTGGAAGCCAGCTCAATCGCTGGATGATCAGGGCTGAAAGTTTGCACCAGTACGCGGCCAGTCCGCTCGCCCCGACCGGTTCGGCCAGCTACCTGAGCCAGGAGCTGAAATGTACGTTCCGAGGCTCTGAAGTCTGGCAAATGCAATGCGGTATCGGCGGAAATGACTCCAACAAGTGTGACGTTCGGAAAGTCCAGGCCTTTGGCGATCATCTGTGTGCCTAACAGGATCCGAACATCTCCGCTACGAAATGAAGCCAGAATCTGCTCGTGGCTGTCAGCTCCACGAGTGGTATCGGAGTCCATCCGGCGGATGGACTCATTCGGAAACGAGGCCCTGACCTCGCGTTCCAAACGCTCTGTTCCGATGCCTGCATAATGCAATAAACCGGTTCGGCATGATGGGCATCGATCCGGTGGCCGCACCTGATAATCACATGCGTGGCAGACCAGTAATCGCTGGTTTTTATGGTGTGTTAATGAAATATCACAGTTTTCGCATTTAATCACTTCGCCACATTTCGGGCACATGATCACCGTGTGAAATCCACGACGGTTCAGCAGAAGCATGATCTGGCCGTTGTCAGCCAGAGTGCGTCTCATCGCGTCCAGCAAGGCTGGTGAAAGGACTGGCGAAGTATCGCCACCACCCTGACCCATGGGAGCTGATTTTTCCTGACGCAGATCAATCAGGTGAACAGCAGGTAACGGGCGATTTTCTACACGCTTTTGGAGGGAAAGCAATTGAAACTTCTTGGATCGGGCATTGCCCCAGCTCTCCAGAGAAGGCGTGGCCGAGCCTAATATGGCCGGAATTCCCAGCAGATGGGCGCGTTTGATGGCCGTATCGCGGGCATGATATCGCGGCACGCTATCCTGCTTGAACGAGTTTTCATGCTCTTCATCCACCACAATCAGGCCGAGGTTGCGGCAAGGGGCGAAAATAGCTGATCGGGCCCCGACCACCACCTGAATATCACCATCGACAATCGAGGCCCAGTGCCGGTGCCGCTCGGCGTCGCTCATGTGGGAGTGCAGCACGGCTACGCGATCGAACCGACTGCGAAACCGCCTGATTGTCTGTGGTGTCAGGCTGATCTCAGGCACCAGTACGATCGCCTGGCGGCCTAGAGCCACCACCGTCTCCATTGCTGAAAGATAAACCTCGGTTTTGCCACTTCCGGTCACCCCATGCAGCAGGAAAGGGGCAAAGCCTTTGCCAGGTTCGTCGATTCCGCGCTGAATGGCGGATCGAATCTGTTCCAGCACATTTTTCTGTTCAAGTGTAAGAGCTTCAGGCGGGAGACCTTCTGTATGCTTTTCCAACGATTTCGGACGTTTATCCGGATCAATCGCCACTCGCAACTTGGTGGCAAGCAGCAGCCCCTTGGTACAAAGCCCGTTCACCACAGCGGGGGAACATTCAGCCAGCTCGCAAACTTCCGTCACGGGAATCGGCCGGTCGGCATGTCTCAAAACTTCGAAAACGCGCGACTGGCGGTCTGTCAGCTTCAATTCCTCGTTGGTTTTTTCGCGAAGTGCATCGGGCAAGGCCACACAGGTTCGGATCGCTGTACCTGATTGTTTGCGCACTCCGGCAGGAATGACGGCCTCAAGAGTCTGCCCCCATGAACAGACGTAATATTGGGCCAGCCAGCGAGTCAGTTCGAGCATGGCCGAGTCGACGAGTGGCTCTTCATCAAGAATCGCAATCACATTCTTGATCTTCGATTCCGGCAGGTTGCAGACCGGGTTAATCTGCACACAATAAGCCACCGTGGGCGAATTCCCACGCCCCAATGGGACCTCAAGCCTTTGCCCAAGGCGGATTTGTGGCTGCAGTTCCACTGGTACACGATAAGTGAACAGAGTTTCAAGTGGGCGGTTCAGAACCACGCCCACTGTCTCGGCGATCGCTGCATCAGGTGCATTTGAATGGAACAGTCCCTGGCTCATGTGTCTCTTGACATCGGTGTGTCGGTCAACCTATCGTTTGATGACCATGTTTGATTCAGATGCTCTGAGGCTTGCCACACCCAAAGCAGCTTTATTGTGACGGATCCGACTCATTTGGTCTATGATTGAGGCGACGGGCTCGACTGGAATTCAGTTCATGCGTATCGGAATCTTCGGCGGAACATTCGACCCGATCCACATCGGACACCTGATTCTGGCTGAGGCGTGCCGCGAGGCCTGCTCGCTCGACATCGTACAATTTGTTGTAGCCGGCGAGCCTCCTCATAAAGGCAAGCCCAGAACGGCTGCCAAACACAGGCTTGAGATGGTGGAACTGGCCATTGCCGGTAACAACGCTTTTGAAGCCTCCGAAATCGAACTCAGCCGCCCAGGCCCTCACTATAGTTATGAAACTCTGGAACTGATCGCAGTCGAGAGGCCCGGCGACGAGCTTTTTTTCCTGATCGGCGCCGATAGTCTCGCGGATCTGCCCGGCTGGCGACGCCCGGAAAGTATCTGCACTCTGGCCAGCCTTGTGGTCGTAAATCGGCCAGGCATTCGGCCTGAAACCATCTCAGACTATCAGCCACCCGAAGGTGCGAAACCGTTTTATCAAGTGACCATGCCTGATGTGGGCATAGCGTCACGCAAGATTCGCCAAAAAGTGGCGGATGGGCAAAGTGTTCGCTATCTTGTGCCGCGAGCCGTCGAGATGTATCTCACCCAGCACGGGCTTTATCGGAACGCCTGATATTTGGTGTAAAGTGAGAGGCAAACCGGAGTTTGCCCCTTTCTCAGAATATAGAGTCAGGCTCCAGCCCCGGGCCGGCCAATCACTTCCCGTTGTCGATCACGTCGGGTGGCGATGGCGTTGACAGCGTTCAGATAGGCTAGAGCTGAAGCCTCGATAATGTCCGTTGAGGCGGCCCTGCCTGCAAACGAGCGGTCGTCAGACTCGACGGAAAGCTCCAGATTCACTTCGCCCTGAGCGTCTTTACCGCTTGTGACACTCCGCACGACGAATTCCTTCAGGTTTGCACGCACGCCTGTGACTCGTTCGACAGCCTTGAAGATGGCATCCACAGGGCCATCTCCAATGGCGGCGTCCTGGACCAGATGGCCATCAGGCCGGCGGATTGAAACCGTGGCCGTGGGCAGAAGGTTCATGCCTGTCACGACATGCAACCCTTCCAGCTTCCATAAAGCGGGAGCGTCAGCGTGGATATGCTTTTCAACGAGAACGATCAAATCGTCGTCAAAGACTTCTTTTTTCTTGTCTGCCAGGGTTTTGAAATCCACAAACAGAGTTTCGATCTGCTCCTGGCTCAGGTGATAACCCAGCTCAATGGCACGATCCTTGATCGCAGCCCTTCCAGAGTGCTTACCCAGAACGAGATCTGTCTTGGGTACGCCCACATCCTCGGGCCTCATGATCTCATAGGTGGAGCGTTCTTTGAGCATCCCGTCCTGATGGATTCCTGACTCATGGGCAAAGGCGTTTTTGCCAACAATGGCCTTGTTGCGCTGAACCAGCATGCCGGTGATGCTGGTCAGGAGTCGGCTGATCGGGTAAAGCCTTTCAGAGCGAATGTTTGTCTCAAGATTGAAGTAGTCGTGGCGGGTCTTCAGGGCCATGACGATCTCTTCCAGAGCCGCATTCCCGGCTCGCTCGCCCACACCATTGATGGTGCATTCTATTTGGCGGGCACCCGCTTCAACTGCGGCCAGACTGTTGGCGACGGCCATGCCCAGATCGTCGTGACAGTGCACGGAAATCGTGGCCTGGTTGATGTTCGCAACCCTCTGCTTCAAGGTTCGAATGATTCCGGCATAGTGCGCAGGTGTGGCATAACCGACTGTGTCAGGGATATTTACAGTCGTGGCACCAGCTTCGATGACGGCTCCCACCACGTCGCACAGGAAGTCGATCTCGGTGCGGGCTGCATCTTCAGGAGAGAATTCAATGTCAGCACAAAGACTTCGGGCGAATGTTACGCTTTCGACAGCCTTGGCAATGATCTGATCGCGGCTCATTCGGAGTTTATGTTCGCGATGGATGGCTGAGGTGGCGAGAAAGACGTGAATCCGAGGTTTTTGGGCGAACTGCAAAGCTTCCCAGGCTCTGGCAATATCACGTTCATTCGATCGAGCCAGTCCGCAGATCGACGAACCGGTGATTTCAGTAGCAATCGCACGAACGGATTCAAAGTCACCATTGGAGGCGATTGGGAAGCCAGCCTCGATAATATCCACGCCAAGTAGCGACAGAGCTCTCGCAAACTCAAGTTTTTCGACATGGTTCATACTGCAGCCAGGTGATTGCTCACCGTCGCGCAGTGTGGTGTCGAAAATCTTGACATGGCGGTCGCTTTGGCTGGTTTTTTGGCTCTCTTGCGTGGTCATGGAATCGATCCTTGTTTGAATGTTCTGCAGATGACCCACTTCGACCGATTCAGAACCTGACGAATACCAATGAATCGCCCAAGTCGTCCGATCATGCGGATCTATCTACATCTTCTATCATAACAAATACAGAGCCTTAGAACCAACCTCAAATCATCGTGGGCCAAGTCAACTCAACTTCATCAAAGTTGAATGAGCCTGGCCCATGGAATTCAGATTAAAGCACCTTCAACTGCTGAACTTACGGCTTTACAACCGGCAATGGCGGTGCAGGGGGAGGAGTTGGCGGAGATACTGGCGAAACCACTGATGGGGCAACCACTTCAGGCACCTTCAAAGCCGGCGGCTTGGGCGATTCTGCAATGGGTACTGGTGGTGCTGGAATCTGTGCTGGTGCAGGCGTTTCCTGAACTGCGGAAGCTGGAGCAACTTCGATTGGAACAACCGTTTCCAGAGTCACGGCAGGAGTCAAAACTGCTCCCATTGGCGCGGAGAGGGCGCGATCTGTGATGACTCGCAGAAGGCCGTTTGTCTCTGCGTTCAGAAGGACCGTGACGTGATCGTCACAAGGAATGACTAGTGTACTTAAAGGCTGGCAGATCTTTGTATTGGCGTGCAAGAAATGCTTCGCCTGACGTTTCACGATGTCGTAATCATTTTCAGCCCAGATGACAGTCATCGGAAGGCCGATCAATCTCTTGGTATGGATGGGGCTACCATGCCAGCCTTGGAGCGGAGCCCAATTCTTCCATTTATTCCCATATCGAACCAGGAAATTGATGTCATAAAGGCCACTGATCAGAGTCAGGCTTTGGAAATCAGCTTCGGTCAGCGATGACCGTTTGTCTGTCAAAGACATGTAAGCCAAATGGGCTCCAGCCGAGTGACCAACCAAATGGAATTGAGTGGAGGTGACCCCATAATTTGGCAGATTGACTTTCGACCAACGAACAGCCTCGACTATATCGATTAAATTGTCCGGATATTTCTGTTCCTCACCATATTGAGGAATCACCAGATTGATTCCATAACCTGCCAGAGCGACACCCAACTTGGTGTATAAGTTCTTGTCGTGCTTCGACCAATTACCGCCCGGGATATAGAAAACTGTTGGGCCAGTTGGGTTGGCACGATAGATGTCGAGTTTGTGTGCTTCAACATCGAAGGGGATATCTTTAAAAATTTCCTGGGCATGAATTCTGCCCGTCGATGAGAAGGCCAAGGCAAGCAATAAGGCCTGCAAAGCCATACGCCGGAACAACATATTGATGCGACTCCAAAGTTGTGCGGACATCATCATATTATGACATACCGAAATCAATCCGATTTCGAAGACAATACAGAACTCGAGTGTCTAAAACTTAATATATCCGGTGTTTTGCGTTTTCAAAATGAATGGGATAGATTTCGGTGGTATTTTATGAATGATTGGCAGTTGTTAGAGTAAATCAGTCGTGGATCGTGCCCCAAAAAACTTGATAAAGTTGAGAAGCCGTTGAGTCAGCAACCCAAAGCTGCTACACTAACTTTCTGAAATCGTTGCTCAGGACAATGAAGCAAACCCTCTTGTCTATAAGCTACTGAACCAAGCCATACCTGCATTTCACGGAGTTTACCGCTCATGTCCACTGCGGTCTCACCTCGACGCCTGCTGCTGGTCGAAGATAGTTCGACGATGCGCCGGATGATTTCGACCCTTCTGGGCGATGAAGGTTATGTAGTGGAAACCGCCGTTGATGGCGTGGATGGATTGGCCAAAGCCCGTGCCAAAGTTCCTGAACTGATCCTGACCGACTACGAAATGCCGGAAATGGACGGCCCAGGCCTCTGTCGGGCCCTCAAGGAAGATCCGATCCTGCGCACCACTCCCGTGATCATGCTGACCACCCTGGGCGCGACGGACAACAAACTGGCTGGCCTCACCGCCGGAGCCGACGACTACATCCAGAAGCCGAAAAGCCCCGACGAAATCCGCGAGCTTTTTGCCCGGATCAAGGCCCGGTTCCGGATCGCGGATCTCTCCGCTGAACTCACAGAACGGAATCGTCTGCTGGAATCCGCTCATAAAAAGCTGACCTTTGAGCTCGATCTGGCTCGTAAAGTTCAGGCCGCCCTGATGCCCAAGCCGCCCAAACCTCGTGGCGTGCTTAAGATGTCCGTCCGTTACAAGCCTGCAAATCAACTCGGTGGAGACGTTTACGACTTCTACCGCTTGGACAAGGAACGGCTCGGAATCCTCGTTGCCGACATTTCTGGCCACGGCGTGAACTCAGCCATGCTCTCAGGTATGGTCAAGAGCCTGGCATCATCGCTTTCAGCTGCCGTTCTCGAGCCTGGCGAACTCATGGCCGGTCTCGATGTCCAACTCGAAAACTACTTTCCTGATGGATACTTCTGTACTGGCCTCTACCTGATCGCTGACGAAACCACCGGTCTGCTTCGATACGCTGGAGTGGGTCACCCTCCAGCTGTTATCGTGGGCCCTGAAGGAATCAGAACACTTGATTCCAACCCCGGCCTTCTTGGCGTGGGCATGGTCGATGGCACTTCAGGTGGCGTGGACCGGCTTCAGCCTGGCGAATCGCTCCTGATTTACACCGACGGTTTGCCCGATGCTGCCACTCCAGCCGAAGAAATGTTCGGCCAGGCGCGTATCGAGCAACTCATGAGCGAGAATAAAGATAAGACGCCTGACGAGATTCTCTCAGCCATCGAGAAAGTGGTCGCAGACCACGTTCACCCAGGCTCGGCCGCTGACGATATCAACTTGGTTCTGATCCAGTATCCTCCAGAGTCTTAAGAATTCCGAGTCTGTTTCTGGACTTGGCTGATTCATCATATATGTTACCAACAGACGATTTCCAAGATTCGCCTGTTGGTAATTTTTTGTTATCTGGAGCGGTCAGTATCCGAGGCGGATCGTACTTCCAAGTGATCGTCTGAAACTCACGGCGACTCCTTCCATGAACAAGCAATCTCTCACGATATCCGGCCCAATGACGATCTACGAAGTGGGTGACTGGCGCGAGCTTTTCCTCCACTCACTGAAATCAGGTTCGTCACTCGACGTCGACCTGCACACTTCAGGCCCTTGGGATACGGCTGGCCTGCAGCTTTTGATCTCTCTTGTAAATACAGGTCATCAAAGAGATTGCGAAGTCAGGTTCCAACTCGTACCCAAAGTATGCCTTGATTTGGCCAGACGAGCCGGCCTGAGCGAGTGGCTTAGAAAATTGTCCAAC
>CAMBZY010000002.1 GCA_945872325.1 Candidatus Kuenenia stuttgartensis
GAGAGTCTGAGACGATTGAGAGAAGGTTTTGACAAGTTCCAGGTTCATTCGAATGAACGAGTCGGGCGACTGCTGCTGGATTCTGGAATTTCAAGGCTGGAACCATCTGAGAGTTGATTCGTAATTGCGGTGGGGAAGGACGAGGCGGGGATTTGAGATAGGAAATCGTTGTTTCGTCCAGCTGATAGGGGATCCAGACTGGTTTTTCAAGTTCCGGTGGATCGAAAGATCGACAGGGACGGATGTTGACAGTTCAGGAATTGGGATTGTTGGTTTGTGTCTGGCGGATCGCTTTGGCCGCCTTTGTTTCAAAGCACTCCGGCTACCCATGGTGTAAGCCATGAAGCCTCTGACGACATTGATAATTAGGATGGTGACCTGTGAACGACAAATCTGTTAAACCTGCGGCTTCCGTTGCAGAAGAAACCCAACAGCCATGCTGGACATTTCTGAGCAATCATGCGCTTGTCATGATGTGCCTCGTGGACGACCCTACCGTCCGGATGCGTGATGTGGCCGTTCAGGTCGGTATTACGGAACGTGCTGTCCAGCGAATTCTGACGGAACTCGAGGAAGGCAAATACCTTCAGCGCCATCGAGAAGGCCGTCGCAATTTTTATATTGTCGATCTGACTCAGTCGATGCGACATCCGATGACCCGAAATAGTCGCGTCGCCGACCTGCTCAGACTTCGCCTGAGGAGCAACGATTCCCCTCAGATTGGAGGAGTCATTCCAGAAAACAGCCGAAGGCCGCGCCTCAGTCAGGCTGCGAATGGAACAAGTTACGGCCGACGTCGTGGACCTGTGCCTCGCCAGATCACCCCCATCGAACCAGCTTCGGAATCGAACGGTTCAACCCATAACGGGGTCGCTCACAACGGGGTTGCACATAACGGAGTGGCTCTCAAAGAAATCGCACTCAACGGGGTCGGTCCAAAGGAAAAAGAGCTCAATGGTGCAGCTCATAACGGCAAAAAATCCGTTTCCGCAGTCACAAAGAAAAAGGTCGCAACTCGCGGGCGAATCGCCAAATCGGTTTTAACCGCCTAAATTCAGTCGATCTTGCAATTCCTGCTGGACGAGATCCAGGATTCGCGTCACAATGACAATCTGAAAGTCGATCAACACCATCCGATTTCGTCTCGTTGCAACGAGACGAAATTCGATGGTGTTGATCGGCCCATAATTTTGATCACGCCCGTTGCTGCGTGACAAAATCGAATGCTTTTTGACGTTGAATCATCCGAAAAAGTGAGCTCCATGTCAGGTTCCTTGACTCGAAGAATGAGCCTCCTGCTGCGAGCTGGTCACCGAATCCTCGGCTTGGAAACGGATGACGAACCGACCGCACTGGCGGAAGTTCGGGCACTCGCCGACGACCTCCAACAGCCCCTCTGGGAATGGTCCTGTACTGAAGGACTTGTGCGCACACGACCTGCGCCACGTCCCGGACAGGCTCCAGCGACGATACCAGCCCATTCCGCAACCAAGGCACTGGGACATGTTTATCAGGCACAAGAGCCTGTTCTATATGTCTTTAAAGACCTTGGTCCACACGCGAATGATCCGATCGTGATCCGCCAGCTCCGTGATTTGGCCGACCCGGGAACCACTCGCAGCGCCGGAGTCATTCTGGTTGATTCACAACCGCTTCCCGACGAAGTTCGCAAGCTTTTGATCAGTCTAGAGTTACCAAGGCCTAAGCCTGAGGATTTGGAACGGATTGTGAAGGCGTCGTTTCAGAGGGTGAAAACCGAGATCGAAGCCCAACCCAACGCCCCCAAGGTCGAGGCCAAGCTCACTCGAAGGGAAATGGACCAGCTTGTCAGCACCCTCCGAGGCCTGAACGCGACCGATGTCTCGCGAATCATCACCACCACCGTTCTTGACGATAACCGTCTTTCAGCAGAAGACTTACCTCGTATCGTTGAAGCCAAGCGAGCCTTGCTCGGCTCCAGCGGTTGCCTGGAAACGATCGAAACTGAATTGAACGAAGTGGAATTGGCGGGTTTGGGCCGATTGAGGGACTGGCTGGAGGCCCGCCGATTAGCCTATTCCCCAAAAGCTCGCGCTTTTGGACTCGAATATCCACGCGGAATTCTGCTTCTGGGAATTCAAGGGTGTGGCAAAAGCCTGTGCGCCAAACTGGTCGCCCGCCAGTGGAACATGCCTCTTCTAAGGCTTGACCCCAGCGCACTTTACCAAAAATATGTAGGAGCAACCGAAGGCCGGCTCCGCCAAGCTTTACAGCAGGCCCAGGCCATGGCCCCAGTCGTTCTTTGGATTGATGAAATCGAAAAAGCGTTCGCTTCCGCCGCAGCCACATCCGCCGACGGAGGCCTCTCTCAGCGCATGTTTGGAACCCTCCTGGCCTGGATGCAGGAGCACCGACACCCGATCTTTCTGGTCGCCACCTCCAACGATATCTCGGCCCTCCCGCCTGAACTCATGCGAAAAGGCCGGTTCGACGAGATCTTTTTCGTCGATCTTCCAGGCAATAAAGCCCGCCAGTCTATCCTCTCAGCCCACCTGACCAAACGCCAGCGTGACCCTTCGAAGTTTGATCTAACAGCCCTCACAGAAGCGACTTCAGGATTTTCCGGCGCAGAGATTGAACAGGCCGTGATCGCTGGCCTATACGATGCTTTTGCAGCCTCTGTGGAATTGCAAACATCGCATATCCTGCAATCAGCCCAGCGAACCCAGCCTCTCTCAGTTGTCATGCGTGAAAAAATCGTGAGCCTGCGAGCCTGGGCGGCCAATCGTTGTGTGCCTGCGGAATGAGTCGAATCAAAGGCTGAATCGGAGATTCTTAAACCTTCAAGGCTTGAAAAGCGTTTCGGATATCAGCATGATGATCATGTGAAAGTGTCCTGAAATTCTCAATTGATGTGCCAGTTTCAAGCCTGATTAAGCCGACAAGTCTATGCTCACAAACATCAGTCCGACCAACCTTGTGCCTCAAATCAGATGGAATCAGCGATTGATTTCATTGACAGTTTGCATTTTAATCGTACTCGTCTCTATATCAAAGTCTTTATATGCCCAGAACAACACGCCCGAGATTGCATTAAGTAAAATGCAGATGGCCGATGGCCTCAAAGCGACCATAGTCTCTTCAGAACCTCTTGTCAAACAACCTGTTGCCATCGACTTTGATGATCGTGGCCGGCTTTGGGTCATTCAATACCTCCAGTATCCAAATCCTGCCGGTTTAAATCGCATTAAAGTCGACCGATTTAGTCGAACCCAATACGACCGGATTCCCGAACCTCCACCACGTGGTCCAAAGGGATCTGACAGGCTCACGATTTTAGAAGATAAAAACGGCGATGGCCGTGCCGATGCATCGCACGACTTTATCTCAGGTTTAAACCTCTCCACAGGGTTTGCATTTGGTGATCAGGGTGTTTACGTACTTCAGGCCCCTTATTTATTGCATTATAAAGACTCCAATCAAGACGATATCCCCGACTCAGATCCAAAAGTCCTACTGACAGGCTTCGGGATGGACGATGCCCACAGTCTGGCCAACTCCCTGACCTGGGGCAACGACGGTTGGCTCTACGGCCTTCAAGGCTCAACCGTGACCGCAAAGATTCGAGGGATTGAATTTCAGCAAGGTATCTGGAGGTACCATCCGCCCACCGATCGGTTCGAGCTTTATGCCGAAGGCGGTGGAAATATGTGGGGCCTTGATCTGGATCGTTCCGGGAACCTTTTTGCAAGCACCAATTTTGGTCCTCATATTGCATTGGATGTTGTGCAGGACGCCTATTACTGGAAGCAGTTCGGAAAACATGGGCCTCTACATAACCCGTTTGCCTATGGTCATTTCGATCATATGACTCACGAGAATCCCAAGGGCGGCCATGTGACAGCTGGTGGGATTTTTTATGAAGCGGATCAGTGGCCATTAAAATACAGAGGGAAATATATTGGGGCCAATGTGCTATCGCACTGGGTCTCTGCATTTGATTTAATTCCAGAGGGGTCAACATTCAAGACAAAACAAACGGATTTGATTTTAAACAGCAATGATCCATGGTTTGCTCCAAATGATCTGGCTCTAGGAGTTGATGGGAATATTTATGTCGCGGACTGGCACGATGAAAGGATGGCGCATCCAGACCCTGATGCTGACTGGGACCGTACCAACGGACGGATTTATATGATCAAATCAGCCACCGACCAAAAACCTGGAATGGGCTTGATTGGTGATATTTCAAAACTAGGTACATTCCAACTGATCGATGGATTATCAAGTCAGAATATTGCAATTGTTCGTCGATCACGACGTATTTTGAAAGAGCGTCATGATAAAGAGTCGATCACATTATTAAAATCAGCCTGGGATCATCCCAATACATCAGAACAATTGCGGCGCGAAATATTATGGACACTGATATCGCAGCAATCTCAGGAGATTAAAGCCAGCGTCGTGACAGATGATTTGCTGAAGATTTGTTTAAATAATAGAGACGCAGTGATTCGCCGATCGGCGATCCAGTTCATAGGTGACCGAAATACAACTGTTTCCTCAGATCTTGAGACTGCTCTAATTAAGTCGATCGAAAAAGAAACAGATTTAAGAATCTTGGGACAATATGCTGCAACTACTGCCCGAATAGGATCTATCGTGATTTGGGAGTCGGTTGTCAGACGCTCATCGAGCATATCAAATGATCCACAACTTGCATTACGACTCTGGTGGTCATCGGAAAAAATCGCTCGATCAAACCTAAAACAAATGGCAGGATCTTTGGAACGACTGGATCATGAGAATGTACCAGTCATTGATCAGACCATTCTGCCACGTTTTATTCAAATGCTGGCTAATCAGGGTGGCGAATTTGCAGGTGATTGGCTGGCAAAGATGTTAAAATCATCTAAACCATTACGAGATCGACGGTTGGCGATCATTCTTGAATCGCTGCGTGGAGCATCTCCAAAAATCTCAGGAAAAATGTGGTCGGATTATATGACAGAAGTGTATGGCGCTGAACCAGAAAATATCATTATCTGGGAAATTGCAGCAAGAATGGGACGATCAAAACCGCGTGAAGATGCTTCGAAGATTATGGTTCAAGAGCAATCCTCGATTCCAGAAAAAACATTGGCAGCGTATTTGCTTACGGCTGCCGATTTAAAATGGGAAAACTGGTCATCACAATGTTTATCGTTATTAAAATCACCCTCCTTGATCACAAGAAATGCCGCATGGCAGGCGATGGGTCGATTGATGGGGGACCGAGAAATCGATGTTATGATAAGAGAATATCCAGAATCGTCAAATACGATGAAAGCTCAGATTCGCGATTTATTGCTCTCTCGGCCTGATGCCTGCCAGAAGATTCTTGAGGCAGTAGAAATCAGCAGGATTCCGAAAGCAGATTTCGAATTGAATCAGGTCGGCAGAATTGAAACCCTTGGTTCGTCTGCTTTAAAAGAGAAAGCGATCAGGATTTGGGGGCGGGTACAGGCTGCAACTCCGGAAGAACGGTTGGCTGAAGTCCGACGATTAAATAACGATTTAAGGGCTGCTGAGGGTGATATTACAAAAGGGCGTGTTTTATTCATCAATAATTGTGCCCGCTGCCACAAGCTGAATGGCGAAGGAAATACAATCGGACCGGAACTCACGGGTGCCAACAGAACCGATCGGCAATGGCTATTGACAAGCCTGGTGGATCCATCAGGAGTTGTTCGCAAGGAATACCAGACCCAGATTCTGGAGTTGAAAGATGGTCGGGTGCTGGACGTTTTGATCATATCTCAGACTGGGGGCCTTTTAAAGGTAATTGATTCTCAGGGCAACGAGTCACAGGTGGTTGCCAGCGAAGTTGCAGACCGGCGCGATTCACCCACATCACTCATGCCTGATGGACTTTACAAACTTTTCAAACCACAAGAACTGCGAGATTTATTCGCATATCTTCAGAAAGTCGAAGGATCAAAATGAGGTCTCGGAAATTCATAGAAACAAAGGGGAATCAGATGTCAGGCACATTCCAACGACGTAAATTTCTGGCAGCTGGTGCAGCAGCGCTTTACTCAGGTTTTAAAAAGACTGAGGCTGCCGATCCATCATCATATGTGAATGAGTTAAAGCCAGTTCGGGTGGCCCGACCGATTTTAAGCGATTTTCCACATTATGTTGAGCCAATCAAGTGTGAGACCAGGTTTGAATCGCCCATATTGATTAACGACCCCGACGGTGAGTTGCATGTTCGTGCATGGAGATGGAGTTATAATGCTCGAGGAATCATTGAAATACCAAACCGGTTGAATGCGAACCAAACGGCTGTGATCGTAGTTCATCCCTGGGGGATTGATGACGGTCAGGGATGGCGTACGCCTCAGCCATCTGGAGTTGCATTTCAATGTACTCCTCAAAAAAACCGTCTGGTGCTTCAACATGCCCGCGATGTGATTAATCCGCTTTTGAAACGACTTCGTGGTAAAGCACGTCTGGTTGCTTATAGTCTTCCAGGCAAGGAAGATCCGATTCGCGATAAAGTATATCGATCATGGAATTCCCAACCGACTGCAGCGATGCGAAAAGAGGGGTTGCAGGAATTGCATAGAAAGCTTGAGGCCTTTGAATATAAAGGCGAACCGCTCCCAACAGAGATCAAGATTGATCCTGATCATCCGATTCAATCCTATTTCAAAGCATTTCCTGGGCTTGATGCCTCATCGAAATATGATCATGAAGGGTTCTGGGAATTACCTGTACCCGTGATGTCGTCGATTGACGTGGCTTTAAATGATCTGGTGATTTATGATGGTGATGGATACGGAAAACTTCGCGACCATTTAAAGCAGATGGGAATCCGCCACATTCTGCTTGCTGGATACAACACGGATATGTGTGTTTGCAAAACGACAGCTGGCTACGAAAATTTGCAGCAGGATTTCAATGTATTTCTGGTAGGTGATGCAACGATTGCAACTTTTCCTGGACAGGATTCGCCACGCCATGCCACAAATGCATCCGTAAGCTTTGCAGCCCTGAATTTAATGATCACACAGAGTTCGTGGATTGAAATGAAACGAAAATGAAAAAAAAGAACCAGATCACACGTCGGCAGATGATCGGATGCTCAGGCAGTCTTGCACTCGGAACATTCATGACTGGCAAAGGTTATGGCCAGGATAAGAGTGGTAAGGCGAAGATTGTGATCTCTCTGGATTTAGAGATGAGTCGTGAATTCCCGACCCGCGACCAGATGCACTGGGATTATGAGAAAGGCAATCTGGACCAACCGACAAAGCGATATGCTGTTGAGGCAGCAAGACTTGTGAAGAATGGTGGTGGACTGGTCCACTTTTTCGCACTTGGGCGGACGATGGAGCAGCCTGATGTTTCGTGGTTGAAGGGGATTATGGACGATGGTCATGTGGTTGGCAACCACTCATATGATCATATCTATTTGCTTGCAAAGTCGGTTGAAGAATTACAATTCCGGTTCAAGAGGGCGCCGTGGTTGCTGGAGGGTCGTTCTGTGGCCCAAGAAATTGAGCGTAACATTGTGATCGCCGAGAAGGCGTTTAAAAGTCGTTTGGACTTACAGAGACCGGATGGGTTTCGCACGCCGGGTGGGTTCCAGACAGGTCTTCATGGGCGTGAGGACTTGCAGAAAATGCTTTTGAAGATGGATTATACGTATGTGAGCAGCGTTTATCCCGCACATGCAAACACGAAGCCTGGTGTCAGGCCTGATGAAGCGGTGTTTCAGTCGATTGTGGAGTCGCAGGCGAAAGCGCAGCCTTTCAAATATCCGACAGGTCTTATTGAAATTCCGATGAGTCCGATCAGTGATATTGGCGCTTTTCGGAATGGTCGATGGCCGTTGGAGGATTTTATGGAAGCGGTTCGGCGGGGCCTGGAAACTGTGATTGAAATGGGCGGGGTTTACGACTTTCTGGCTCATCCATCGTGCTTGGTGGTGAGCGATCCTGAAATGAAGACTTTGAAGATGATTTTGAAAATCGTCGAGCAGAATAAAGCGAAGGCATCGATTGTAACGCTTGGGAAAATTGCGAATTACATGAGCTAAGGGCTGACTTTCGTCGATCTAACGCCTAAAGTATTACTGGTGCAGAAATCCGTTCGGTTTCTGCTCGAATTGGCTGCGAACAAGAATGGGCGTTTGATGAATCCCGATGGCCAGAAGCAAATACAATCGGAACGTGCAAGGCTGATGGCCCGCGCTGGTTTGGCAGCGGCATTGACTGTGGCTGGCTTGAGTTACGTGGCATTGGAAGGTTTTTTTTATAAATTGCCGATACATCCGTCGAATCAACCGCAGGTGATCTGGCTGATTCTGTACGGGCCAATTGCGTCTCTTGTATTAAAAAATATGGAGCGAATACGACCATACGACCCGGAGTTGGCTGATTTGGCGAAATGGATTTTAGCGTTTTCCGATAAACTCAAGCAAGTTGTGATTTCTCGATTTACAACAATATCCGTTTTTCTATTAACAGGTCTCATCGGGTTTTGCGTGGTGTGGATCCCTCAGTTTTTGATTCAGCCTCTATGGACGGATCACGAGCATGTCCTGGTGATGGCGAGACTTTGGGATTTAGGTGAATTCCCGTGGACAGCGATGCGGACATATCAGTTTCCAGGCGAAATGGAAATTGCATGGTTATCTGCAAAATTATTTGGATGGGGGTATCCACCGGGTTTTTTCCTGATGGACATGATGATCATGGGAACCTTGTGTATCACTCTGATCTATTGGTCAGCACGTCAGTTAGGCCATTGGCGGTATGGAGTTCTGGCAGTGATTGGATTGATTTCATACGAATCTACATTGCCATTCACTGGAGTGGCTCAGCGTGATGCACACGCGACAGAGCTTGCGATGCTGGCATTTTGCTTACCTGGGGTACTTCAAAAGAGACGATTGGGCGATATATTTTCAGGGATTGCATTTGCGCTTGGAATGGCGATCAGGCCTCATGTGATTCTGTTTGTACCGATGATTATCACAGGTATCTGGTGGTCGGAATCGACGGAATCGGAAAGGCTTCAGAGAGAGACAGGATATTTCAGGAATATCTTGAAACGGGTCTTGATTTTGTCCGCTTCGGCATTGATTGCAGGGCTGATCTTTTTCGAGCCTGTGCTTGGTCAATGGCGAACGCCCGAGTTTCTTGCCGCATTGCAATTTCCATTGCAGCAGGACAGCGCATATAATCGCGGGATATTTGTCGAGTGGGTCGACGCAGTGAAGACATATTATGTAATCCCTCGCCATTTCTGGTACATCATTTTTTGTATCTGGATGGTTGTCGGATCACGAAATAAGATATGGAAACAACGTGGGCTTGTTTTGCTCTTAATTGCTCTGACTGGAGGGCTTTACCGGATGGTGCATCCAGTGGATCATGGATATTTAAAACAGCCATTAATGATATTGGAGTGTATCGGGCTGGCGGTATTACCTGCATGGTTGATGATAGAGATGAAGCATTTTCAGGGTCTGACATGGTTTGCAGTGACTGGGCTGATGCTTTATACAGGACAGGTCGAGTCAACGATTTATGCAGAATTGAGTTATACTCCGATTGCATATGAAGCATTATTGAATGGGACGTATCCACCATATTCACCGCCGGGGTGTCGTGCCGGCTACCCAAACAATGGGAACTACTACCATTATCACTGGCCGGACTGGATTGAGGCGGATGCATGGTTGCGGGTGGAATCAACACGCGAGACCAGGATCTTGAATCTACTGAGTTATCAGCCATTTCCGTCATTTCTTGGGACGGTGGACAGGCTCCCGATTGGGCGTTTGGAGTCGCTTATATTAATGAACTGGTTTACGAAATACGACTTTGATTCCGAGATCTCGAAAGACCTTGAGAATGCCGATGTAGGGAGTCTGGTGGTATGGGACTCGATCAGGACGAATCCGATGAATATTCCGCAGCTCAGAAAATCAAATGAGACGATTCGCCGGCTCTACGAAAAGCGGATGGATTTTGGGGAGATTGAATTCTGGGAGAAGTTGGCGCCTTATTGATAGCTGCGTAGAATAACAAGGAGAGCGTGGATTCGCAGCGGCCATCCTACTAAAAGAGCGGGCGTGGGAGAGAGAACTCTTAAAACCGGATGTTATATTGGCCTGATGGTTAAAACGATGGAATCCAGTCGTTTTTGGAATTAAACTGTTTGATTATTTAGAAATACTCGCGAAATAGCTTGCTTCTCCACGACCATTCTGATAATTTCAATGAGTGATTAGATATCGGAAATATTGATCACGGATGTTTGAAATCCTTGAGGATTTGGTTCAAGGCTGGTTTCAAATCCCGACTGGGTTTGACAAAGCCGAGAGGGCCGATCTTGTTTTGGAATCAGCTATTCTGCGTCTTGGAATAATCACAAAAAAAAGGAAGGTCGGAGAAATGGGTCAACTGTATCTACAGCGTTTCGAGTACCGGGGTGCCATTGACAAATCATTGTTCGACCGAACCTGGAGCATCGCCAACGAGGCCATGGCCAAGACCGGTAACTGGGGGAATGTTGAGAAGGGCGTCAAGCACGTTCATGCATATGGAACGGGCTGGGGCGGCTACGCTTTGCTTGACGTGGAAGATCCTGCGGCTTTTGACGCGTACCAGATTTATCATGCGAATAATTACGGGCAAATGTGTCATGTCACATTTGAGCCTCTGGCCGACCTTGATGCCGCAATGGCCCCAATGATCGCTGAGCACAAAGCCAAGTCATAGCTGATTCGCTTGCAAATTCGCTGAGTCCTTAGGAACTGGTCGTGAATCACTTCCAGTTTTTGAGGATGGTTTTGGATTGCAGGCCAACAGTCAGTGATTTTAATTCCCAGACCGAAAGCTATTAGACCACATATCTTTTAAGCCTTATAAACCAACTATAGGCATGAAGATTTGAATTTAATTGCTATCAGACGGAGTTCGCGTAAATGTATCAACCAGGAAGAGGTCACGTTTGGAGGCTGAATGACATAAAAAAAGAGAGAGTGCTTACAACCCAACCAGCCAACTTAAAATCAGGAATTTAATTTCGTCCTAATCTTTACTCAGTTGCCAGTGAAATTATTTCTATGGAACTCCTAAAGACATGATCCTTTTGAACCAAATCACGGTTTAGACAAGTTTTAGATGGATTGCCTCTTGCGGACGTAGTGAAAGCGGAGTAAGCTCGACTGGTCTGTTGCCAGACAATCCGGTTCTGGCGAAACAATCTCAATTCAACAAAAAGCCTAAAGAGTTGCATGTCATGGACATGCTATCCGTAATTCCATCGAGGAATTACTGTCCGGCTTTCAAAAAGAATGCACGAACACACAATTCAGGGAGGCTTGAAAATCGATGGAATACGAATCAGAACCAGTGAAGAAGGATATGAAGCTGTTTTGGGCATGCTTTGTCGCGCTGGTTGCGACCTCGTTCGTTTTCGGACTGAGAGCAAATATTATTGGCGAATGGCAAGCGGAGTTCAGCCTGAGCGAGTCTGACAAAGGGCGGATACTTGGTGTGGGATTGTGGCCATTTGCAATCAGCGTGATTATTTTCAGTTTGGTAATCGACTATATCGGTTATAAAACGACCGCCATGATTGCAATGGGTTGTCATATTGCATCTCTGTTGTTAACACTATTTGCGAAAACACCAGGTTCACTCTACTGGAGTGTTTTCCTGATCGCAATTGCCAATGGAATGGTTGAAGCTTTTATCAATCCGGTGGTTGCAACTGTATTTAAAAACGAAAAGGCCAAGTGGCTGAATATTCTTCATGCAGGCTGGCCGGCTGGTCTTGCTCTTGGCGCATTGACATCGATACTACTTGGGGATATGAACTGGCACTTTAAATATGCCATGTGTTTTATTCCGGTTGTTATCTATGCGTTTCTGATCCTGCCATGCAAGTTTCCTGTGAATGAGCGAGTTGCTGCCAGCATTCCATATCGAGACATGCTTGGTCAGGTCGGTGGATTAGGCTTCTTTGCATTTGCATTGCTGCTGGTTCTCGGTATTGCACAGATCGTTGGTAGCCTTGCGCCTGGAATGGAAATTCCGTTCTGGATGGCGGGTGTGATTGCAACTGTTGTGGCTGTGATTGCAGGTGTTTATACGGGAACTGCTGGAAATTGGATGTTCCTGCTGATCCTTCTGACCATGGGCCCGCTTGCAACCACAGAGCTTGGAACTGACAGCTGGATGCCAGATCTACTCAGCGCTGATTTTACTCCGGCACACGCAGGCTGGATTTTCATCTATGTCTCAACCGTTATGACGATCATGCGATTCTATGCAGGTCCGATCGTGCACCGATTTTCGCCGATTGGATTATTGGTAGTCAGCGCAATGATTGCAATCACAGGCCTTTTACTGCTCTCCCAATCCTCAGGAATGATGATTATTGGAGCAGCAACCGTTTATGCATTTGGAAAGACATTTCTCTGGTCAACCACACTTGGCCTGGTTTCAGAGCAGTTCCCCAAAGGTGGGGCGCTCACATTAAATGGAGTTTCAGCTGTGGGGGTGCTGGGCATGGGAATCCTTGGGACACCGATCATGGGTGGGCTTCAGGACTTGGGGATTAGCAAAGACCTTCAGGCCAATCAACCTGCCATTTTCGCCAAAGTTGCTGGAGAGCCCAAGGAAGTTGTATTTCTTGGAGAGGTCCGGAGCCTTGACGAAGATAAAGTCAGCGCATTAAATGACGCAGAAAAAGAGCTTTTGATGAAGACCAAGTATCCTCATAAAAAGGCGGCTTTTTATCAGGTGGCGACCCTGCCTTGCTTCATGCTTTTGTGCTATATCTCTCTGTTCTTGTATTTCCGATCCAAAGGCGGATATAAGCCTCAGGAACTTGCGATCGAGTCTTAAGGATCAGGCCGGAAATAACTTCCCGTTTTTAAAACCAATTAACCGGGGCTAGCGCAATACCGGCTAGATAAGAGGCGATAGCCTCCAGGTTACTGGTTTCAATCTAGCCGCAGGGCGCTAGCCCCCGGTTGGATTTGTAAATCGCCGAAACCGGGGGCTAGATTCAATCGCCAGGGGTTCATGGGCGTACGATTTCGCTTTTTGGAATCGTATGCCGGATGGGCCTTTTTTTATGACAGCAAGTATTCAAGATCTTCGCGGGTCAGGGATTGGATCACCCGGTTGTCGCCGCCGAGGATGGCTTCGGCCAGGTCGCGTTTATGGGCTTGCAGATCGACGATCTTTTGCTCCACTGTGTCGCGGGCGATCAGGCGATAGGCGAAAACGTGATTCATCTGGCCGATCCGGTGCGATCGGTCGATAGCCTGGGCCTCAACAGCCGGGTTCCACCAGGGGTCGAGCAGGTAGACGTATTCGGCAGACGTCAGATTCAGGCCCAGTCCGCCGGCTTTGAGGCTGATCAAAAAGACCGGGATTTTCGGGTTGGTCTGGAAATTCTCCACACGAGCTTCGCGGTCGCGGGTCCGTCCGTCGAGATATTCGTAGGGAATCTTGGCTTCGTCCAGACGGTCTTTGACAATCGAGAGGAAGCTGGTGAACTGGCTGAAGACAAGGACTTTGTGGCCCTCTTGAATCACTTCTTCCAGGTGTGGAAGAAGGACGTCGAGCTTGGCCGAGCTTTCAACCCGCTTGTCGGGGTCGATCAGGCCCGGGTGGCAGGCGGCCTGACGGAGGCGGAGAAGAGCTTCCAAAACTTCGATTTTGTTGGTCGTGAACTTACCTCCGGAAATGGCTGAGGCTTCGTTCTTAAGCAAGGCGTGGCGATAGTGCTCGCGCAGCTGGTCGTAATACGCTCTTTGTTCCGGTTCGAGGTCGCAGTGCAGAATCTGCTCGGTTTTTTCCGGAAGGTCTTTGACCACCTGCTTTTTGGTACGCCTGAGAATGAACGGGCGAAGCGACTTGGCCAGGGCCTCGCGGGCGATCGGATCCGCTCCACTGGCGGCGGTGGCGGTGCGTTTGAAGAGTGCGGCTGAGCCAAGCATTCCGGGATTGATGAATTCAAAGAGGCTCCAGAGCTCGCCCAGGTGGTTCTCAATCGGGGTACCTGACATAGCCAGCCGGTGCTTGCCTTTAAGAATTCGAGCGGCTTTGGCGGCTTGACTGTCGGCATTCTTGATGGCCTGGGCTTCGTCCAGAATCACATAGTCGAAATCGATTTTGGCGAGTTCGACAATGTCGGACCGAAGAGTGCCGTAGGTGGTCACGATCAGGTCGAATTTGCGGAACTTGGGCAGCATGACCTGACGATTCGGGCCGGTGTAATCGAGAACACGCAGCTCAGGGGCGAATCGGGAGGCCTCCTGAACCCAGTTAAACACGAGGCTTTTTGGGACGACGATCAGGGAAGGCCCTTTACGCTTGCCGGTCTCGCGCCATCGGGCGAGTTGGGCGAGCACCTGGACGGTCTTGCCAAGACCCATGTCGTCAGCCAGAACGCCACCGAACTTGAACTCTTCGAGATAATCGAGCCAGCCAAGACCTTCCTTCTGATAGGGACGAAGTTCGCCCTTGAACATCGGGGTAGGTTCGATTGGCTTGATGCCTTCAAACGATTCAAGGCTCTTTCGGACGGTTGAGAAAGCGTCGTCGAAGGTAATTTCAGGCTGGGTGGCGAGCATGCTGTCGAGCAGGGCGGCCTGACTTTTGGTGAACCGGAGGACGTCGCCATCGGACTTTCCAAGTCCTGTGAGGAATCCATATTTACGGAGCCAGTCTTCGGGCAGGACACCGAAGGTACCGTCGGGCAGGATGATGGTACTATCGCCCTTGCTGGCGGCTTTCATGAGTGATGGGAGAGGGACCATCTGTCCACCGAACGAGATGGCTCCGCCGAGTTCGAACCAGTCGATGTGTGTGCTGACGGCGAGTTTGAATTCGCTGGCTGGGCGATAGCGTTTGCCCTCGGCTTCGACATACCAGCCGAACCCGACGAGATCTTTGGTGACCTGATTGAGCTTTTTAGGAGGCAGTTCGAGCGAGCCTGGATCGGCGATGATATCGGAATTAGGCCTGAAACCAAGCTCCCAGAGCAGTCGCGTGGCGTCGGCTTCAGCTTCCTGATCGCGATGGATGATCCGGAGCTTCTGGCTCTCGATGGTCATGGCCCCGGACTGGATCAGAGGGATGCGAGTTCCTCCGTAGTCGAAATACATCTCTCCAACGAGCCTGTCAGAGCCCCAGCTTTGGCGAGGTGTGCGCAGGAGCAGGCACGGTGTCGGTCTCTGCGTAAGTTCCGACCAACTCGTGCTATCGGTCAGTTGGTCGATGGAGAGTTTGGAGGCTTCGAGAATCTTGGCCAGCATTTCATCCTGCTCGACATCAGAGAGTTGAAGCTCTTTGTCGGAGCGCATCTTGCGAACCCAGTCGATGACCCCTGAGTCGTCAAATTTCGCCAGTCGGCCAATGCCTGAAAAAACGAGGCCTGGAAGGATGGCGAGTGGCTCGGCCAGGTCCATTTTATGATCGTTTCGCCGCAGGGCACCGCGCCAGGTCCAGCGCTTGCCGGACGAATCGGATTTGATTTCAAGGCCGAATTTCCAGGGCGGGCCTTCGTCCCAGCGGAGCACGGGAGGATCGTCCGTATTGGATTCTGAGCGGCGGATTCGGCAACGGCCTGTACGAACCAGGCGTTCGATCACTCCGGCGGTCGATTCCGGCTGAAGTGTGAACCGGTGCTGGATGTGGCCACGCGGGATCAGACGTTTGGTGGCCTGAGCCGCACGGCGGGCACGAAGGTCGAGGTCATGATTGACTGCTGCGACGGCCGGTTCAGAGGCAGCTGCAAGGAGGTCGAGTAGTTCGAGATCTTCAGGAGCAGCGAGCTTGAGAAATTCGAGATAGGCAGCCTGGGAAGGCTTCCAGCTGGCGATGACTCCACGATCCGCAGTGGGGGCATCGATTCGTCGGCGACGTCGGCCGAGTTCGATCACAACTTGTCCGCTGGAGAGCATCGGAGCGGCGTCGATGATGTAATAAAGCGCCGGCCGCTTCGGTTCTGCCTGAGATCTGGCCATAGCCTCATTTGCAGCATTCGAAGCCGCACGGGCCTTGGTCGATTGGTCGAGGCCGCGCCGACCTGGCATGGCTGGAGGGAGATAGCCGGGCGGATAAGCACCTGCAGGGTAAGCAGGTCGCCGACCAGGAGCAGTTGTACTGGCGGCCGCTCTTAACTCCCTTGTATTTGGGAGACGTGCTCCTGGGCCCGGGCCGTAAGCTGTTGGGGCTCGCCCTGGTGCGGCAGCGGGTCGTGCACGGCGTTGTGGGGGAAAGGCCGACGGACCTGCATTGACCGGGGCCCATGGCTGCTCAGGCGCAGGATAAGCTGTGGAGCGGCGCGGTGGAGGCGGCTGAATCACAGGGGCGGCAGTCGGATATTCGGAAGTTCGGGGAACCACTCGCTCAATATAAACTTCGCGGTTTTCCCACGGGGCGGTCAACTCGCGAACCACTTGCGGAGGCACAGGTGCAGGTGCGTAACGGCTCGGCTGCGCAGGACGTGGCTGGCCAGATGGGTATCGGCCAGGCCCACCTCTCTGGGCTGGAGGTGGAGGATAGGCACCATAAGGGCTTGGCGAACGCTGAGGGCCACGTCCCTGACCTGGTGGTAATTGCTGGCGAGGGTAGGGGGCAGGGCCAGCCGGGGGACGCCTTTTGGGTGCTTGGTCGTAGCGTCTTGGAGGTTGCGGATACGCCGATCCAGGATTGGGCGGGACGTATTGATACGACTCAGGACGGTGAGGGACTGGTGGAGGGGCCGTGGATTCGAGACCGTCCCAGTGGCGCTGAAGGATGTTGTCCTGATCAACAGAGTGTCGTTCTGGAGATCTTGAGTTGTAAGGACTTAAACGAGCTGGAGGCGGGGCCATCGAATCTTGCGGAGCGTAAGGGTCTCGGTATGCCTGCGGAGCGGGATCGCGGTAAGGCTGGGCCAGATGAGGTTTGGCGATCCCATCGCGGCCACGGGTGTCGGTCACGAGATGGACTGGTCGGTGGCGGGCATCGAGCAGAAAGCCGTGCGCATCTACGGCAAGCAATGTGGCCCACATATGCTTGCAGGGCGAGCCTTCCTCACCAAAGAAGGGACAACTGCAGGATGCGACCAGACGACTGCCTTTGAGCCTGAGCTTGACGCGATAATTGACCGTTCCACGGACCCTTCCGATCACGGCTTCGTCGGTGGAATTTTCGGCGAAATCAACACGATTCTCGACGAAATAGGACTGACCCCGGGAGCGGACTCCCTCGTCAAATTCGTGAGCAAGCTGTAGGGCAATCCCCATGACAGTGCGACTTTCAACAGAGCATTTTGTTTGATGTCGAGTTCAGGACGACACCTGATCGGTGGCCGATACCTTCAGCCCCGTCTTTATCCGATTCTTTCGATTCAAGAAAACCAACCGCCAATGGCCCGATATCTTGTCGGGATGAACCAGTTCAAACCAGGCTCCGAGACAAATTCCAAAGCGATCGCCTCGATTAAAACGGAGGATTTCACGTGTCAGCCCAAAGACCGGGCTTGTGGAATGATCGAAAAACAAGGTTTCCAGAAAGATCTTCTCATCTCATCCCGGCCTTGTCAATAAAAATCGACAAGGCCTGCTCAGTTCCCAAGGTTTAGATCACCATCACTGACGACCATAACCCCATCAATACCAACTCGTTCAAGCCGGTTTTCAGTTCGACATCCGTCGAATAAAACCGGCCGTTCCGAAACGCGTCAAACGTCCAGATTCTTGACCTCAAGAGCATGCTTTTCAATGAACTGACGACGTGGCTCCACGTCCTCGCCCATCAAAGTCGTAAACAGGTCGTGGGCCGCTGCCGCATCGTCAAGACGAACCTGCATCAGGCCACGACGCGTCGGATCCATCGTGGTGTCCCACAACTGATCCGCATCCATCTCTCCCAGTCCTTTGAAACGCGTGATCTTCATCCCACGCTCGCCCACCTGACGCACCTTCGGAACCAGCTCTCTCAGGTCAGAAAGCAGGAAGCTCTCCTCCCCTCGCTTCAGCTCGAACCGCGGAGGAGGCTCATCGCCCGTCACTTCTCTAGGCAGAAGCATCTCGGCAGTCAACTGAAATTCGTCCCTCATCCGGGCCAGCTGCCGATTCACCCCACGAAGCTCGTGAAGCTCAATCACCCTGAGGGATTGATCAGCCACCTTATCAGGCGACTCGCCAGCCACCACGGCCGCTGCCTTGGCATCGACCGTATCACTGACGCCCTTGGCAATCAGAAGCTCGGCTTCCGATGCGTCGTGAATCCACTGCGTCACTCCACCTTCCACCACCATGAAAAGTGGCAAAAGGCCGGCGTTTGGATCGTTCTCGCCCTCAGCCTTCTTGACTTGCGCCAAAAGGTGACGGAGAGGAATATTGCGGCGACCAAACACGCGCAGACCCTGCTCCAGGGCTGTCGCAATTTCCATGAGCGTTTTCAGGCCTTCAATCGGGAAAGTCGGGCCGTCTTCAAGAACCTTCAGAGAGGCGTCCTTAAGCCCGTTTTCCATGAGAATCGCCTGCATCTGGCTTTCCTCACGCACATATCGACGCTCTTTTCGCTGGCTGATCATATAAAGCGGAGGCTGGGCCACGTAAAGGTGCCCGCCGGCGACCAGTTTCGGCATCTGGCGATAAAAGAAGGTCATCAGCAGGGTTCGGATGTGCGATCCGTCGACGTCGGCATCGGACATCATCACGATCTTGCCGTACCGACGCTTGGCTGTATCCTCTTCGTCGCCAATCCCACAGCCCACAGCCGTGATGATATTGCGTACCTCGTCGTTGCCCAGAACCTTGTCCAGACGGGCCCGCTCGACGTTCAGGATCTTACCCCTCAACGGCAGAATGGCCTGATACAGGCGGTCGCGGCCACCTTCGGCTGTCCCACCGGCAGAATCGCCTTCGACCAGGAACAGCTCAGAGCTGGTCAGTTCGTGAGTCGTGCAGTCCATCAACTTGCCAGGCAGACCAACACCTGAGAGAACGCCTTTGCGGTTGCGGACCAGTTCCCGCGCCTTTTTGGCCGCAATCCGGGCCTCGGCCGCCAGGAGTGCCTTATCGCGAATTTTCCGCGCAACCGCCGGATTCTCTTCGATGTACTGGCTGAGCTTCTCGCCCACAATCTTGCTGGTGATCCCCTCCACCTCGCCGTTGCCCAGCTTGGTCTTGGTCTGGCCTTCAAACTGTGGATCAGGCACGCGAACAGCCACGATCGCTGTCAGTCCCTCGCGGAAGTCGTCGCCGGTGATCTCCAGATCCTTCATCCGATACGACGGTGGATTATCCTTGATGTAAACATTGAACGACCGGGTCAGAGCTGTCCGGAAGCCAGTCAGGTGCGTTCCACCTTCCTGCGTGTGGATGTTGTTGCAGTAGCTCGTCACGTTGTCGCGAATCGAGTCGTTGTACTGCATCGAAACTTCCACTTCCACGCCCTTCTCATCGTCCCGACCCATGAACCGGATCGGCGGATGAAGCACGCTTTCAGCGCGGTTCAACCACGCCACAAACCCCGCCAGACCTTCCTCGCTGAAGAATGTCTCGCCTTTTTCGTTGCCGTCCACCCGTTCATCTAGAAGCGTGATCTTCACGCCTGGATTCAAGTAGGACAGTTCCCGGAGCCTGCGTTCCAGAATGTCGTATTCAAATACGGTGACCTGAAAAATCGTGTTGTCAGGCATGAACCGGATCATCGTACCGGTCCGCTGGGTCGGTCCACAGGCTCGGATCGGACCTTGCACCAGACCCTGCTTGTAATCCTGTCTCCAGATCTGTCCACCGCGATGGATTTCAGCCTCAAGCCATTCGGAAAGGGCATTGACCACCGTAATACCGACCCCGTGCAAACCACCCGAAACCTTGTAAGTATTGTGGTCGAACTTCCCACCGGCGTGCGGAGTGGTCAGAACCACTTCGAGGGCCGTGGTGCCTGTGTCGGCGTGAATGTCGACGGGAATCCCGCGGCCGTCGTCCTGAACAGTCACGGATCCATCCGGATGGATCGTCACACTGATCGTGGTACAGTGGCCGGCCATAGCTTCGTCGATCGAATTGTCGACCACTTCATAAATCAGGTGGTGGAGGCCACGGAATGTGGTGTCTCCAATGTACATCCCAGGCCGAAGGCGGATGGCTTCGATGCCCTCCAGTCGACGGATCGAAGAGGCGTTGTATTCGCCACCGTTGGCAGCTGGAACGTTATCGGCCGTGGTATCAGCGGACATGGCAGGTATCACCCAGATTAGAAAAACCCACTTGGCCGACGGATTCGCCGAACCGACACTTCAATGTCGGCACACCCAAGCCTCTTGTGGCCACCCGATCGGCCCGGTCAATTTTTTGATTTGTCATTCAGAGCACTCCCTCGCCTTTGCTTCACAGCGACCGGCATGGTGGATGAGTCGTCTGGTTCGTCTACTTTGCCTTGTCGGAACCGGATATCGGTCAGGCTTGCACCACCCGATGTCGCTCGCAAAGCCTTCAATAATTCCGGCTTGCGAAACTGCCTGAGTTCTTCCAGAAGGCACGAGTTCGAGACTGTCACGTTCAGTACGCCCCGCTTGACGGCACCAATCTTCGTCATCTCAGCCTTGGGCCTGCCAAGCAACTTGTCCCAGGCCTTCTCCAGATCGCTGGCGGCCATCATCCGGCCATAACCATTTCGAGCCATCAAAGCATCCATCACATGCGTCAGGGTCTTCGGACCCCGAGACTGCATGAGACCCGCACCGGCATAGCTCATGGTCTCTTGAACCATCCGCTTCTGAGCATCGGCCACTCGCCCGCTCACATTCGGATTCGTTCGCAGAACTGGCTTTTCTTTCAACGGCATCCCTCGCCTCTCAATGCGGCATCAGCGGCATCACAATATAGTCGTAATGATCGGCTGTATGGAAGAGCGCAGCGGCCTTCGAATTGATCAGATCGACGAACAGCTCCGTATTCTCTTCCATCGTCTGGAGGGCTTCCACCAGATACCTTGGATCAAACGTGATGTCAATCGTATTCCCGTCGTAGTTGATCGGTATGTCCAGATGGCTGTCGCCCACGTCCGGCGATTTGCTGTCGAGTTTCAACGTGCCTGACGAGAACTGGAAGTCCACGCCCCGGCTCTCCTCACTCGTCACAATCATCGACTGCTGAACCACCCTCAACAACTCGCCCGCCTTCAGGCTCACCCGTGCTTCATGCTGGTTCGGGAACACGTCCTGATACCGCGGGAACCGGCCTTCCACAAGTCGCGTGTGAATCATCGCCCGCTCTGTACGAATCGCAGCCGCGTTGCCGTCCAGAATCGCAAAATGGACCGCTGAATCATCGTCGTTGAGATTTCGCTCAATCAGCTTCAATGCCTTCACCGGGATCACTGGAGACGCACCCTCGACCTTCTCCACCTCTCCATGCATCGTCGCCGCAACCGTCATCTTGGCCAACCGGCGACCATCCGTACCCACCATCGAAATCGTATCCTCGCCAAACTCCACCAGGACTCCGCCCAGGGCATACCGGGTGCTGTCCACATCGGTCGCAAAACTCGTCCGGCGGATCAATCGGCGCAGGTCTGATGCCTGTAAAACATGGTAACTTCGAGCCGTGAAGCTCGGGACTTCAGGGAACAGGGTCGGATCCTCAGCCGTGAAGTTCCACTTGCTCCGACCGCCCCGAACGTCGATCTTCTCGCCGTTGGACTCGATCGTCAGGTCGATCTCGTTACTCAATCGCAAAAGCTGCTGGATCCGAACGGTCGGCAAAATCACGGCACCGGGCTCGTCCACCCGAACGCCTGAAACCATGTAGCGAATGCCCAGCTCAAGGTCGGTCGCCATCAGTGTCGAACCCGTAGAATCGACCACGAGTTTGAGGTTCTGGAGGATCGGTTTAGGGCTTCGGGCCGGAGCCACACCACCCACCATGGCGATCGCCGCCAACATCCCCTCACGATTGCACTGTGACTTCATGGTCGATTCGCTCGGAACTCTAAAGGACACATATTCAGGAGCCTCTCAATGGCCGGCCAAGCCAGCCATCGCCTCACCATTTTGGTTTGTCAGGATCGATGTGGTCAGGGCCTGAAATGGCCTCAACAAAGTGCGGTGCAGCACCAAAAATCCGTTGGCTACACCCAACCGACAGCCCCATCCCTGAAGCAGACTTCTCGATTCTAGAAGGTTTACGAGGTATTTCCCTATCTTACCACTTTCGTCAAGAACCCACAAGTGGCACTCAAGCCTTTCTCACTTGTGGACTCCAAATCCAAACTAACACGCAGAGCCAGCAAGCGACGAGCGCCACAGAAGCTGTGATGTTAGATCTAACACATCAATTTACAAATACTTATGTTGGCCTGGTTAGTCACTGAGGCCGCCCTTGCTCGCGCTGCGGGTTAGTTTGGCCAGCCAAGAATGCACTACCGCGAAGCTCAATACCTGCCACCATTCGATAAAACCGCCCGCCCCCGTTTTATTTACCTAACCATCATCCAATACAACCACCACTCATAATATTTCCACCAGATGCAACATGAATTTCAACCCGTCCACGATATTATCGCTGCAATTCCAATCAACGTCATTTAAAACATCAACGCTTATTATTTAATACCTCTCGAATCGAAAGCCCCTATCACCATGAATTCCGGCGAACCTGACCGAATCCAATCGCCTGACAATCATGGAATGAACCTCTATCAGCCCATGGACAGCACCGGCCTCTGGCACTGGATCAAGCACTATTCAGGAATTCAAGTCGCAAAAAATGCCGTCTGCCCCGGCCACCACGCCCCCTGGGATTTCCTCAAAACCATGTACTTTCAGCGCCCTCCCGTCAGCCTCGCCCTCGGTGGCCGTGGGACCGGAAAATCGTTTCTCACCGCTCTCGGGACCCACCTGATGAGCCGCCAGATCGCCCGCAACCGTGTCCGTGTCCTCGGCGGCAGTCTCGCCCAAAGTCTTCAGATTTATGAGGCCATGCAATCCATCGTCAAAAACATGGAATCCGCTATCGGGCCAGGCCATCACGAATTTCAATCGCTCACCAAAAATCGCGGAGTTTATCCAAATGGCTCCGAAATTATGATCCTGCCTGCCTCTAATACAAGTGTTCGTGGACCCCACGTCCCCACTCTCCTGCTCGATGAAGTCGACGAAATCCCTTCCGAACTCCGTGAATCCGCCATGGGTATGTGCATGAATCTCGGCGGTCTCAAAGCCTCAACCGTCATGACCTCCACCTGGCACAGAACCGGCGGACCCATGACGGAACTCGTTGCCAGAGGAGAAGCTGGCGAATTTCCATTCTTCCGGTTCTGTATCTTCGAAGTCCTCGAACGATGCCCGAACTGGAGGTCTGGCCCGGATCTTGAAAATTGCCCTTCCTGCCCGCTCCTCCGCTGGTGCCACGACGTCCGCGATGGCGGCCCACCTCGCGCCAAACGCTCCGATGGACATTATTCCATCGATTCCGTGATCCAGAAATTGATGTGCGTCAGCCAGAAAATCTTCGAAGCCGACTACCTCTGCATGGGCCCTCGCGCTGACGGTCTCTGGTTCAATGAATTTCAACGCGGACTTCATGTCCACGAAAAAGCCGAGTTTAATCCCTCACTGCCTGTCCACATGGGCCTCGACAGCGGTGTTTACACCGGCGCCGTTTTATTTCAGGTTCAATGGCATAAAATCCAATCTCAAAATCCAATCACGCCCTCGATTAAAACCGAATTCAACGTTCCGGATATCCATGTCTTTGCCGAATTTCTCAGCGAAGGCCATTCCGCCGAATGGAATGCCAGAAATATGCTGAATTTAATCCACAAACATTGCAACGGCCGTATCGACTACACCTGGACCGACCCCGCCGGTGGTGCCCGAAATCCGATCGGACCCACCGTGCTCGCCGAATATCAACGCGTTGGATTAAAACTCACACCCTGGCCATATTCCCTGGTCGTCGATAGCCTGGCAGGCGTGGAATCGCTTCTGAACCCGGCGGAAGGCCCCCCTCGACTCACCATTCACCCGCGTTGCGAAATCCTGATTCAAGCCTTCGAAAACTACCGAAGAGCTCGCGTCGGTGGACAGTGGCGCGACTGGCCGGAAGATCCCCAACACCCCCACGAAGATTTGATTGATGCCCTTCGTGGAGGTATCAAAGCTGTGATTCATGATCATTCGTCGGCTTTATTTCACGTGCCCCGTGTCTCTCCAAAAAGGATCTTTTAAATGTCAAGCCGTGGACCTGGATTGCAACTCATTAAAAAACGTCACCCGGAATGGGCCGAACATCACATCCGATGGATATGGCTCCTGGATAGCCTCGAAGGCGGCCAGCGATATCGCGAAGCCATCTATGGCTACGACCAGCAAGGCCAGCCCATGCGAAATCTGGTTCGCCATAAACGCGAATATCCCGTACCAGGGACAGAATCCACCGCCATTGGCCGACCCGGCGACGGCTGGCCATTGACCGCCCCGGAAGAATCGTCCCCAATCGGGCCTGCAACTGACGACGACTTTGAACTTCGCCGCGCTCGTACTCCAGTGCCCACTTTTCTCGCTGAAACTGTCGAAACCCACCTCTCCCGAATTTATGCCCGGGAAGTGGTCCGCGATGGCTCGGAAAATGTCCGTAAATGGTGGTCGGATGTCAATGGTTGTGGCCTTTCCATCGATCAGTGGATGATTGAGACCATCGCCCCTCTACTGCTTTGCCTGGGCCAGATTGACGTGATTATCGACCGACCCCGGCCACCCTCCGGCGAAACCATTGAAACCCAGGCCGATTGCATTCGACTCGGGCTCGATACTTGTATTGCAAACTATATCCTCCCTGAAAATATGGTCTGGTGGAGGCTCGATGAAAGCTGTCAGATTTATGAAGAATGTCTGGTGGCCGAATCTCTTGAAATCGAGGGCACTCTGGTGCCAGTTTTCAGGCACTGGACCGCTTCTGAATCAACGCTTTATGACACCAATGGTCATATCCTTGAAACCATCGCCCATCATATCGGCAGAGTTCCTATCGAACGCCTGTTTTTGGCTCGCAAACCCCGCAGCCGGAATGTCGGTCAGTCCCGCTATGAAGGCATCGCCGAGCGTCAACGTGAATATTACAACCGCGACAGCGAATTGATTCTCTCCGACACCACTCAGGCTCACCCCCTGATGCAAGGCCCTGAGGATTTCATTCAGCCCGACGGTGGGATCCCCATCGGCCCCGGCTGGCTCCTTCCAAAAAAGAAAAATAATACCGGCACCAGCATTACCTACGAAGGTTTTGAGGTGGTCAACTTTAATAAAGATGGAGCTGAGTCGATCCGTCAGAACAAGGCCGATATCCGCGACGATATCGACCGCGATTCTGCCCTGGTTCGATCCGTAGAACGTAGCGGGCAAGTGCAATCAGGAGTTGCAAAAGCCATCGACCTGCACGACGGCAACAATCGACTCGCCAAGCTGGCTAAAGCTCTGGCCAGAGCTGAAATGCAAATTGTGAAATTGGCATTGACCGTTTTATACGATGGAGTAATCCAACGGGTTGGCGAGGATTTACGGAATATTCGGATTGAATATCCCAGCGAGTTCGATTTATTGACAACTTCTGAATTGGCAGACGCTACCAGAGGTTTTCAACGGATACTAAGTGAGTCAGGTCGCCTGCCAATGACCGAAGGGCTTTTACTAAGCCGATTGCTGCGATTATGCATGCCGGGACTCGCAGATGACATGTATCTGAAATGTGATCAGGAAATTCAGGAATATCTCGACACCAAGGTAAAGAAATCATGATCGGCCCAATCATCGCCTGCCTGAGTCTTCAAATTGTCTGTCTGTCGCTTGTCAGAAGCGTTGTGATCCCTTTTGTGATCGACTTTGCCGAGCTCTTCATTTCCCGTAAAAAATGACCATCCAAGAGAAGAATTTCGCAAAATGATCAATCTCGATAACATTAAGCCTGAACCTATCGTCACTTCACCAGAATCAGCCCCGATTGAGACTGTAACAAATACAGTCTCAGCCGACCCTTTCATATCATCCACCGGCCGAAATCCCTTGGAACAGGAGTTACAGGAATGGAAAGATCGTTGCTTTGTGATGGCTGCGGAACGCGAACTGGCAATGGCCCTGAGCGGCGAATCCATCAGGCCAGGCGCAGCATCTCAACTGATGAAACTCTGGAGCGATCGGATTATCTCCAAAATCGACGAGAAATCATCCATCAAAGTGCAATCCGCCGACGGCCGAAACCTTGCCGATGCTGTGAAAGACTGGCTTCAAAGCCCTGATTTTGCACACTTTCGAACCGCCAGCCATAAGGGCGGTACCGCCGCCCGTACGGAATCGGCTGTCACCGAACGAACTGTCCCTACAGTTCTGCAGGCCAAGAATTTAAATGAATCTGTCATTCAACATTGGCGCCAACGCGCTTTGAAATCAGATCAATCCTTACAACGTGGCCTTTGGCCACGATATTGATGCACCTTTTTGCGGATGTTTTCCCTTTGTTTTAGAAAGACCTTTCCCATGACAAGTTTTAAGAATCTCAAGGCTTACGTGAAATCCGTGATGCAAGCCGCTCCTGGCTCAATTCGGGGCTATGTCAACACCAGTGAACTGACTCGCGTCCTGTTCTTTGCATTAGCCGCCGGTGGATCAACCAGCGTCATTCTCTCAGGCCTGAATGAATCACTCCAAACGATTCTGGTTCAGCCTGCCGATTTTGCCGTTGGGTCAGCCATTTTGGTCACGATTATTGAAATTCTACGACGGATTCAACATGGCCGTGAAGTCCCACCAACGGTGAGTTCTCAGACTGTTGATGAAGTCAATAAAACCAATTGATTTCTGATTTAAATTCTCGCTGTCAATTATGACTGCGACCATAAAAATGGGCGAGGCAATTTCGTCTCGCCCAATTTCTCCTATATGTCATTCATTCAATTCCCTCTGATTCAAACCAAAATCCTGAAAGGTGAATTTTTCCCATGCCATCGACCTTTTCTCAAGGCATTGAATTCGTCAACGATTTCAAAGACCAGATTCGTAACGAAATTCATGCCGTTTCCATGAACTGGTTTGTCAATCGCTGCCCACTTGTCACCCGTTTGCCACGTATTCCTGTGGCTTCCACAACCTTTACAGTCGTCAGTCGTGTAGCGCGTCCCCGAACATTAAAACTCGGCGCAGCTCTATCAGCCATCGACTCATCGGCTACTTTCAGCGACGCCAGTTATCTGATGGTTGGCGATGTTTTGGAACTGGTTTCAGGCGAGCGGATTGAAATCACTGGCGAAGTGAATGTTTCCACAAATGCTGTCACCATCCGCCGAGCCGCTGAAGGCACCACCGCAGCCACCGGAGCACTCAACGACACCGTCAGACTGGTCGGAAACAGCCGCACAGGTGGCGAAGTCAACCAACTGGCCGTGGCCATGAAACCTCTAGTCACCTCTCAGTTCTGTCAGACGTGGCAACACCCTGTTCAGATTTCCGGTTCTTTACAAGCCGCAACCGGTTTTAGCTCTGCTGCGAGTGGAGGAACTCCTCTCGATCAGGCCCGAATGGACGGACTTCAAAACCTGATGGACGACATGGAATCCACAAGCTACTACGGACGTGGTGAAGATCCCGCTCTGGTTGCCAGACCCAAACAGAAAGGCTTGAAAACGCTCATCACTACCAATCTCGTAACAAGTCCCACGAGTGCATCTGCTTACAAAGCTACGGACCTGATCCGCGACACCCTCGAACGCTGCCGCACAAATGGTGGTAATCCTGATGTGATGCTTCTCTCGTCAAACTTCATGACTGGCCTGGCTGTCTGGGGCCATGCTGTTCAAAGGATCGACGCCGGAACAAGTGTCTTTGGCGTTCCTATCAATGTGTTTGAAGCGCCGTTTCTGGGCGGAATCACACTGATTGAAGCTCCTCTGCTGCGTCCATTCACGGCAGTTGCATTAACGAGCTCGGAAATTCGGATGCGTGTCAAGCGCAACGAATTCTGGAACTCTCGCGGTGTTCGTGGAGATGCTGTGGAAGGCGACTGGATCGCCGAAGGTGCCATCGAACTTCAAAACGAGTCGCATCATGCCTGGCTTGAAGGTATCACAGCTTTCTCTGCATAATTTTTTCATGTCACATTTTCCCCGCAAATGGGATATCACCAATCTTGTTTGCGGGATTCCGTTTGGAAATCAGAAAAAAAGGCGGGAAGTGATGGTCACCAATGAAGATATTGTGATGAGTTATCCGGATCAATTGATTCAGGTGTCTGAATCTTCGTGTCGAATCGACTCGTTTTCAGCCGTGTTTGATAGTCTTGATGCGTGGTTGCTGAAATCACCATTTAATCCATTGATTTCGAACATGGCGATTGGAATGATCGTCCAGCTTGTGGAATTAAATGCGGTGAATCCCAGAAACGGCCTCTATCTGGTCAAGTCGCTTCAAGCCGACGGTTTTCAATTGCGATTGGCTGGTTATGATGTTCCAGTGGGTCGTGGGCCAGGCGTTTCGTTCGGATCGGCCACGGTGCAGGCCACTGTCCTTGATTTTTCGAGCTTCATTCATTCGGCTCAGGCAACTGTAGACGCTCATTTAAAGAATTCTGTTTCCATCATGGATGATATTTTGACCAACAGGGCGAACGACGTGGTGAAACTACTCTCGCTGATGCGAATGGGATCCAGTTCTGCTTTTCTCAAAGATTCTCTAGGTTTGACCGATGGCTCTCTACTGGATCTTGAGCAGCGATTGCTCACAGATTTAAAAGCCCAGATCCTGATGGCCATAACACGTCAATCCATCAATTCAGGCCGTTGGACACGTCTGATCCGCTGATCAGAAAAGTTGTATTTCAAGAGTAACAATCAACTCCCATTTTTCGTTCCATAACACCAGAAAGCAATAAAACCATGTCAGCAGCTATTGGAGGGTCCGTGAACCCGAATGATTCCAACGGACTTTTTGTCGATGTACGCGACTTCGGAGCCCGGGCCGTACACAATTTCAATAACACTCCAGCCTTTCAGGCTGCTGTGGATTATGTCGCATCCAAAGGCGGCGGGACCGTTTTTATTCCTGCTTGTACAGAGTTTCCGAACTTCTATTTTCTTGAGAAACCGGTGCATGTCACTGGTGACCGAATTGCAATTGTAGGTGAAGGCAAAAATGCCACCACATTATGGACATGGGGACCAGCCTTTATTTATGGAAATCATCCAAAGACCTGGCAAAGCGGCACGTCCTATACCGACACGGAAACGGGCGCTGTGGTGCCTTTGCGTGACGCTAAAAACAACTTCATTTTTGATGAGCGATATCGGTCCGATATCTTCCGGTTCAGGCCTCAAGGCGACTTGAAGGCCGGTGCCTCAGGCGTGCCTCCTCTGGAGTATAACATCAACACAACAGGACATACTTATGGGATACGTCCCCGGGGTGTGGTGAAAGGGATCTTTTTCGGTAACCCACTGGCGAACGGTAATTTGGTGGGGTGGGAATCGCAAACGCAAACGACATTTGATTTCATCTATTTTGCCCACGACAAGCCTGTTGAAGGTGGTATTGCAGGCATGGGTGAATTCAATATGCCTGACCCCTGGCTGTTCTCGGGCAGCACCAGTCGGCTCGAATTTGCATTGGCTGTGACAGACGATTCGCTGATCAATAAAGGTGTGATTCGACTTCTGATCCCTCAGCCTCAGAAAACCGGATTGCACCGGGTGAGCGTTCAGGTGGATTGGGTTTTGAAGCGTTTCTCGGTCTTTGTGGACCGTGTTCAGGTCAATTTTACGATTGATTATCCAAATGGAATTCAACCATCGGAATTATTCACCAAGTTCACCAGTTTTGCACGCTGGGAATACTCCGATTTCTCGATCGGTTCGCGATGCCGAAATGGTCGAGTCAATGATATTGCAAATTACACGAAGACCGATTACACGATTATCGCCACGAAAGTCTGGACAAGTATCCTCTATGTCCATTCCACAGCAGGCTCGGCGCAAACCCGGATTGATGGAAAGGTTTTGACAGATGAAGACACCTTCATGAAAGCGGCAGCGGGTTCTTTGGCTGGTCTGAATATACGCGAAGGGACGGGAATTGATTTACAGGTTTTAAATCACAATTTTGACAAATGCTATGGAATGCTTGTTCCAATAGGAGATGGGCCAAGGGCGATCTCAAATTGCCGTCTGGCGGATCTCACAATCCTTGGCTTCGGCTTCGCTCATAATTGCGATGGAATTACTCTGGGATGCTATTTGCACTTAACGATTGATAACATCTCAATTCGGGACGGTTTTTTTAATAGTATTGGGGCCCTGAATATTTATGTGAGTTATCCATTGGAGATGAATTCCTGTGAGTTGGGTGCGAGAGGAAATTCGTTTTTTGCCGCGAACAGCAGCATGGTTCATGCGAAAAACACCACGTTTGGCTATGTGGGCCGGTCGGCGATCCGGATGGTTGGGAGCGGCAGTATTTGGGACGGTGGGATCACCAACGATTTCAGCACCCAGGCGGAAGCCTTTTTTATTGGATATGACGGCGACAGTATTGGAGCAGGGCACAGATTCGAAAATATCATGATTGATACAGAGGGATATCGCACGAATCCACGAGTTGCGATGTTCTACCTCCAAAAGTCGTGGTATCACATGGGTAATAAATTCGTTCTGAAGAATGTTGGATACGGCACAAATTCGAACTGTCCCGTGATTTATCTTGATGATAAGACGATTCGCGACTGGACGAATTTTCCAGGCGTGGTTGAGGTGGAAAATTGTGATTTTAATGGAGACGGACCGATCTTACGAGTTCGTGGTAAAGATTGGCGAGGAACTGTAAAAGTGAGACGCTATTGGTGTACTGAAAACGTCATGGAGATCATGCCATCCATATATGATTATTCCAACATAAAAACGGTGCACGACGACTTTTATTCCCCCCCTAATACGGGAGGATGGTTACCTAACGCCCATCGTATTGAGATTGGTCTCCCGCCTGAGGGAGGCGTTTCGACATGGGGATGCAGTCAGGCAGGTTTGGAAGGTTCGGCGGTTCCGCCTGTTTGGACGCCTCTTCAATTTCGGCCTTCTCGCAAAAAGAATGTCCTCAGTGGCAACGTTTTCGCCAGTTTTTATATGGATGCAAACCTCACGCACCCGTCGATCTCTGCACCAGTCAAGCTCAAGTCAGGCATTTTTCACGACCGTGTATCTGGCCAGATCCTTGAATATATTCTCAATCGTACGGGGGTATTCTATAAAGATATGGTTAGGTTTGGGCTTGATCCAGCCTTGCTTCACAGGTCGATTGATTTGAATAATGCAATGAAACTGTCGGTGATCATGGATAATTCGACGACTTGGAATCCAGCCAGTGGGGGCGTGAAAACGAATAAAACGGCCATTTCGATTGCAGGCACTGCTTGGTCAGGCGATCCGGTGATCCGTCAGAGGCAATTTGGAATGGCGGTCTGGCTTGGGGACCCGAAATGGGAAGGCATGAAAGCGTATGCAATGATTTATGGCAGAACTTTGCCACAAAAACCGGGGTTTTTTGATGGACAAACGGTGACCATTCCCGTGGGTGGACTTTCTTTGAATCATTCCGTGCGTGATGGTTCATGGTCCAAGATCGCTCAGAATCAGATTCTTGACTGGGTATTTGGGAACGCAACGACCGCTTTTCCGACCACGTTTTATCTGGGGCTCTCCAAATCGCCAATCACGGCGGATGGAACCGGGATTACGGAAGTGACTGGTGGTGGATACACCCGGGTAGCGGTGCCACTTTCAGGGTCGAATTTCAAGGCCCATGACGAGTATAAATCCACATGGTCGAACGCCCGGTCGATCAGTTTTGGGGTTCCAACGGCCGACTGGGGCGACTGCGACTGGTTCTTCCTGAGCGATGCCCCAACAGGCGGTAATGTCTGGGCCTCAGGGCCTTTGCATCGTCCATTGACTGTTCGGTCAGGTGAATCGGCTCCGGTATTCCTGCCAGGATGCCTCCAGATTCAGGTTTGATTGGTGGACGTGTTTTTGTTCCAGCCGAGTGTTTTTTGAATTTCAAAAAGAGCCTGAAAACACTCGGCAACCATGACCATATTTGTTGAAAAATGATCGCATCACCATAAAAAGAAGGGTTAGAGAAAATGGCACTTCGTATTCGATTTCAGTATGTGACCGGCACGAAACTTGGATATAGCGTGGAGAGGCTGGCCGATGGCCTGTTTCTGGACATGATGGACACAACCTTTAAGTCGTCCCCCAGTCAGGTGATTGGTATCCTGGCTGAATCGGCCACCCCTTATCTGGGATTATTTCGGGCCACCATGATCGCCACACCTCCGCTTCAATTCAGCAACGGGAATTATGCGATTTCGATCCATAATATAGGAGCTGGAAATCAGGTGGTGGCTGTCCTGTCGGCTCAAATGATTTCAGGAGATGACAACAATGTTGCTGCAAATGGAGTGGACCTCGCCGCCATGACAAAGTCGATTTGGGATTATTCCACCACTAGTGTCACTCTGGCCGGAAGTGTCGGACAGTTGTTCAAAGACAACCTCGACGCAAAGATCAGCACAAGATCGGTTTACGCTGGTGGGCCCGTGCTTTCTGTCACTCAGCCGGTTACGGTTGGGACGAATCAGGATAAATCCGAATATAGCTTTATGCCAATGCGATGGACCTTATCGTCATAACAAAGTCGATTTGGGATGTTTCCACCAATAGTGTCATTCTGGCTGGAAGTGTTGGCCGGTTGATGAAAGACAATCTCAACGCAACGGCAATCACAAGAATAGTTTACGATGGTAGGTCCGTGCTTGCCGTGACTCAGCCGGTCACGGTTGGTACGAATCACGATAAATCGGGATATAGCCTGAATGCCAATGGATTGGATCTGGTCATGGTGGAAACGGGAGTGAATTTAGGCAAGCGGTTTCGCCAATCCTGGCGGCGACGGCGGAAGTGATTTCAAGGCCATCCACTGGCCAGATTACGATTAAGGCTGGGAATAATTCCTCGAGGGATTGTGGCGACCAGGGATAAAATTGGGAATAGAACGACTGTCGTTTTGACTCTGCCCGTGTGATCAACAAGTTACGGCGGAAGTGGCTTGGATTTTCGGTTCGGCCCGCTGACTTTCAGCGGGTCAAATTTTTGTAATGGTTATACTTTGAGCGGCCAGCCATGAGATTTGTAGGGTGCCGATGTATCGCACCAGCACGACCAACAAAACCTTGAATGTCGATAACTTGAATCAACATCAGTTCATGAAAGAAAAAAGACTCCACGCGAATCTGTCATGCGGGTGGGATACATTCACACCCTACAAGACCGGGGCATTGTTATTCAGTAAAGCGAACCTTGCTCGCGCTGCGAGTTTGTTTTCGGGATGCAAGATAGACAGTTCGTGGGTCGTATTGGCCTTTCTCCGTCTTTTTAGAAATCTTCAGAAACGGTGGTGATCAGGATGTCAGCGACATTTTTTCCGGTCGATTATTTCAATTATGTCGTGAATGGGTTGGGGACTGGAGGTTCATCTGGTTCAGGATCCTCTGGTGATCAGATTATGAATATCCTCCAGAATATGGCGATTGGACTTGGCGATGCGGT
>CAMBZY010000003.1 GCA_945872325.1 Candidatus Kuenenia stuttgartensis
GGAGTTGGAAAACAACTCACAAGAGCAGTCCACTATGCTGAGTACCACAACCATTGACTCAGTAGGCATTTCATGTCTGTCGGAAAGCAAATCATCGAGCCATGTCAGCAAAATATGGCGATGCGATTCCGCCAAAACCAGCGTCTGAATCTAGCCCCCGGTTCGCGTTACCCACCCAACCGGGGCTATCTCCAAGACCGGCTAGACAACAACCGCGGTGTGCTTGGCCACGGTTCGCTCTTAAGTCCGATCTCGTTTACTGTTCAGTAGTTCCGATACTTTCTGATCATCAAACGTGTTCAAAACCTGATCCGCTGAAAGGCCGGCCCGTCGCGCCAGCCCGACACCATATTCCACATCGTCAAGACCATAAATGGCGTGAGCATCAGGGTTAATCGAAATCATTACGCCTCTCTGCGCTGCCAGTCGGCAGTGTGGGGTGTCCAAGTCCAGCCGATAGGGGCTGGCGTTGATTTCGATCATCGTACCGGTGCGGGCGCAGGCTGAAATGACGGCATCAAGATCGACTGGATATCCAGCTCTGGCCAGCAGAAGACGGCCGGTCGGGTGGCCCAGCATGGTCACATACCGATTCTCAACGGCTTTGATCAGACGGCTGGTTTGGGCACCGTGATCAAGCCCGAATCCGGAGTGGATACTCGCCACCACAAAGTCAAACCCTGCAAGCACTTCATCAGGATAATCCAACGAGCCATCGGTCAGGATATCGCACTCAATACCCTTATAAATCCGAAACTTACCACCATAACTTTCGTTCAATTTGTCAATTTTCGCCCACTGCTCCTGCACCTTCTCAATCGAAAGTCCCCCGGCATAAGCCGCCGCCCTGCTGTGGTCGGAAATCCCTAAATACTTCCAGCCCTTGGTCATAGCCGCTTCAGCCATCTGCTCCAGAGTGTGGTCGCCGTCGCTCCAGTCGGTGTGGTTGTGGAAGCAGCCGGTCAGGTCTTCCGTTTCGATCAGTTTTGGAATGGCTCCCGCTTCTGAGAGGGCGAATTCGCCTGTATCCTCTCTCAGTTCAGGTGGGATATAATCGAGGCCAAGTGCTTTGTAAATATCGGCTTCATCACGACATACAGTCGCTGTTCCATCGTCGCTCTCAAGCCCGTATTCGCTCAGCTTCAAGCCTCTGGCGATGGCTCGCTTACGCATCACAATGTTGTGAAGTTTTGATCCGGTAAAATAATTCAGGGCGAATGGGAATTGTGCGTCAGTAACGGCTCTAATGTCACACTGGGCGCCTTGGTTAAGTCTGACGCTGAGTTTCGTATCTCCATGAGCGATGATTTGAACCACTTCGGGGCGTGCGGCCATATCGGCGAGAAATTGTTGTGGGTGATTGGTAGAGACCAGAACGTCGAGATCGCCGATCGTTTCTGCACGCCGACGAAGGCTTCCGCAAAGGCTGCTGCGGATCACGTCAGGATGTTCGGAAACGGCCTTGAGAATCGGTGTAACAATCTTGCGGGCCGTATGTTGAAGCATCCGGGTTCCGGCAGTATCGAGAAAATCGAGGCCTTCGAGAATCTTCGTCTGGGTCTTGGCTCCAAAGCCTTTGATATCGGCGATCAGGTTCGCCGTGGCGGCTTTACGCAAGTCGGCCACGCTGGTGATATTGAGAGTGTCGCGGAGAACTTTGATTTTTTTCGCACCTAGGCCCGGCACGCGCATGAGGTCGAGCAAGCCGGTGGGTAATTCCACCTTAAGTGCTTCGTACTCAGTGCATTGGCCACTGGTCGCAAGTTGGGCGATTTTGGTCATCATCGAGGCCCCGATACCTGGGATCTCTGTCAAAGTCCCATCGGCCACCATGGTCGCCAGGTTCCCGGTCACGCTTTTCAGAGACGAGGCCGCATTGTGATAAGCCCTGCACCTGAAAGGGTTTTCGCCACGAATTTCGAGAAGGGTGCCCATGTCGTCCAGAATATCGGCGATCTGTTCAGCGTTCATTTTGAGAACCTTCGGGCATTTTTTTTGGAATGAGGTCGAGGTCAGGTCAGTCTCGATAGAATTTTAATCAATCCATCCCGAGAAAGTGATCCTTTTTCGAATTTCGAAGGCAAATGAGGTGGCACCAAACCTTGAAAACCGAGTTCTTTATGGCTCCAGCGAAGACGGCTATGACCAGGCATGTCCGATGGACATCAAAAGCCCAAATGAGAGAAACACTCGAACGACCGGTCCAACCAGTCCAAATCTTGCGAACAGATTCTTCGGGTGATCCTGCAAAAAACTCTGAACTTGCAAAGTTCCTCTAGACGATAGCTTCAGTGTACTCCCCGTGAGTACGGGTCGATCAGGATTTTCGACCCCAGCCGCAAGGATTAGTCGGCCATCTGAAACTGAATTCACTTTCAGTTCAGATTAATGAGAGGTATCTTGGTCATGAAATGGCGTACCAGTCAGATTCAGGCATTGGCACTGGCTTTTGCCCTTATCTCTGTTTTTGAGATACATACTGATGCGGCTGCGATTCGCCAAGCCAATGTGATGCCAAGTGCTGGCCTTCGTGCAAGTTGGCTGGCCCAGCACTCGGCCCGGAACCAGCAACTTTGGGCACAAAGGGCTGGCCGTCGAGGTGGTACAGGGATCAACGCAGCCAACTTTAATAACGGGCCAGTCAATCTTAAGGAAGTCTGGGCGGCTTATAAAAATTCGATGCGGTATGCCAGTCAATTGAAGCCTGCCTCAACCACAGGTTTTTTGCCAAGCACTCCATTCGTGAACGGGTTATGGAATCGGCGAACAATCAATGCGGCTCGTTTTGATGCAAATCATAGCAGCATTGCCCAGATGATGGATTGGGATACGTATTTCAAGAACACTCCCAGCCCTGCTGCAATCAATCCAGCCGTTGTTGGCCCACGAGTGCCCGCTTCTGTGAATCCACAGGTCATTGTCCCAGAACCATCGAGCGTCGTGATCGGCCTCACGATGATCGGAATGGCGTTCTGGGCTCGCCGCAAAACGACTCTTGGAAGTCGGATCTCCTAATATTCCAAAGGAATCCTGATTCCGACCGGGTTTGGATTTCCAAGCCAATGCGGGATCGGTTAGAATCTTTCTTATAGTACGCAGACTTACCGGAGTCCTGATGGCTCCGGTTTTGTCGTTTCCCATAGTAAGGACACCCGCGGCATGGCCCCTGCCAACGAACCATTTTTCATCACCACTGCAATCGACTACCCCAACAGTCGCCCTCATATCGGGACGGCCTTCGAAAAAATCGGAGCCGATGCCCAAGCCCGATTCCAGCGAATGAAGGGCCGTGAAGTCCACTTTTTGATGGGCAACGATGAAAACACGATCAAGGTCAGCCAAAGAGCCGCTGAATTGGGGCTGGAGCCAAAGCCTTATGTCGATGATATGGCTCGCCAGTTCAAAGAGGTCTGGTCGGCCCTGAATGTCTCAAATACTGACTTTATCCAGACTAGCCAGTCTCGCCATCATATCGGCTGCCGCAAGTTCATTCAGGCTGTTTATGACGCCGGCCACATCTTCAAAAAGAAGTACACCGGTCTTTATTGCAACGGTTGCGAAGCGTTCAAGACAGAAAAAGAGCTGGTGGAAGGTCGGTGCCCGAACCACCAGTCGCAAGAGCTCAAGCAGGTTGAGGAGGAGAACTATTTCTTTCGCCTGTCAGCCTTTGAGGATCGTTTGCTGGACTATTACCGGACCCATCCGGAATTCATTCAGCCAGAGAGTCGCCTGAACGAGATCGTGAATCTGGTCGAGTCGGGCCTTCAGGATGTTTCCATCTCACGCAAGGGGTTTGTCTGGGGCATTCCTGTTCCATTTGACGAAGACCAAACGATTTACGTCTGGTTCGACGCCCTATTGAATTACATCACAGCCCTCGGATATGGCTCGGACGACGAGACGCTTTACAAGAAGTTCTGGCCGGCTGATGTTCATGTGATTGGCAAGGACATCACCCGGTTCCACTGTGCCCTTTGGCCAGCCATGCTCATGGCAGCTGGCCTACCTTTGCCGAAAACGGTTTATGCACATGGGTTTGTGTATAATAAAGGGCTCAAGATATCGAAGTCGGCTGGTACGGCGATTGACCCTATGACTGTCTACGAGACTTTTGGGACTGACCCATTCCGGTACTACTTTCTGAAAGAATGTGTGTTCGGGAGCGATGGGAACTTTAGTGAAGAAAGGTTTACAGAGCTTTACAACTCTGATCTGGCAAACAACCTGGGGAATCTCTACAGCCGAACCATTTCGATGTGTGTGAGGTATTTTGAGGGGAATCTCGAAGGTTCGTCCGCGATTGATCCAGTCGATTGGGCCGGCGATTTGAATCTGGGGGAACTGGCTGATGAGCTTGATGGGCTTGTCTCGCGATTCGAATACAGTCAGGCGCTTCAAACCATCTGGTCTCAAGTGCTTGATAGAGCGAATCGTTATATCCAGAACACTGAACCGTTTAAGTTGATCAAAACGGACCGTGAGGCATGCAGAGTGGTCCTGTCGAATCTGGCAGACGCCATTCGCGTGACCGGGATCCTGCTCAAACCATTTTTGCCTGATACTGCGGAAATCTTCTATAGAGCGTTCAACTTTGAAGCGTCAGAACCATGGTCCTCACTTGATTTTACCCAGATTGCCAAGCCGCCCGCCGGTCGCTCGGATTATCAGGTGACCGCTGCTTTGACAGACGGGAAGCCCGTTCCGATGTTCCCAAAGATTCAGCCGCCACCGGAAAAACCTTAACTGGTTTTTCTGAATGGATTTACAGGCAGTTCAAAAAGGAATTGAAAGGCGCGGTCCCCACCCAGAGACCGCGCTATTACACCAGGCAGGCTGGTGTTATCGGCTGTGATACGTTTGGTCGTCCACGCTGGCTTTATGAGCCAGTCGGCGTACCGATTCAATACCATAGAGGCATGAATCCTTGGTTTTGTAGCCTTCACCGACGGCAAGTACATCGCCGTTAAGGGCGAGCATGCGCCAGCAGAATCCGCCTGTTTTATCCAGATAAATCTGAAAAACACCCATAGCTAATCTAGGCCTCACAAAAGGTTATGGAACTTAGGAGTCGTATTGAAGACAGGCGAAGCCAATTAAGCTAAAGCCTGACGTGTTAATTCACGTCAGGCTTGATTGTCAGATTAATTATGGAAGATGTCAAACGAAATTGGAAAGTAAGGTCGCTTTTTCAACAACCAAACCGCTTTCGTGACTTCAAAAAACACCACAAACCATTACAGTTCAGGGTTGTTATGGTGATGGTATGCGTGATCCGGATGATGATTCTGGCGCTTCTCGATTCGTTTCGCCAGCAGAGCCCCATACTTGTGGTTGGCTGAGTTGAACGCAGCCATCGGGTCATGATCTCGCCCTTCCACCACCAGCTCTGCCTGCGGCTTCGTCACATGCGCCACAATCTTGCAGGTGATGTCCTTGGCTCCGCCTTTGGCCTTGTTTACGTCCACAAGATGGACCGTCATACGGCTGACCACATGGTCGTGATGGTTCGACGCAAGCTCCAAGTGCTTACGGATATAATCCTTATGCCCTTGGTCGATGATCACATGGTCGGCGTGGATTTCGAGATTCATGGTTATCCCCGGTTCTCAAATCATCATTTCAAGTGGAAGACGATGAACAGTCGTTTTTTTTGATCGTTTCCGATCCGTTCAGACCACTCATCGCCACCAACATACTTCTATACGACTCTGATCCGGATTAAGTTCGAAGTTCTTTCTGCGAATTCTGAAGGGCTTAGTTTTTTGCCGGAACCGCAGAGTCATGCGTTCCAGAAAGAAAAACATCACCCTTTTTTGGCTCCTCGGGCTTCGCTCCTAAACCGTTTCATGGTCATGGGTTCGCAGAGATCCGATATCCAACCGAACTCACAGGTTCGATTCGGAACACAAATCGCCACATTCCTTTCTACGACTCCCCGGATCGAAAAGCAATGACAAATCGATACGGAATTTTGGAAATGATCCTGAAACGACTTATCGAGCAGATTCCAGGCCAAACCATCGTCTGGCTGTTGGTTCGGAAGTCCTTGTGTCGTCGACATATCCAAGGAAAATACCTGGCGAAATCTCGCGGATCTCGTCCCGCACATTCCTATACACGAACGAACTTTGTGAGTAATCAAGCACAATCGCCGGCCGGCCGTCGCGCAGGCTTGGTTCAATCCGTGTGTTGGCTCGAACTGAAGGAACTCCAAAAAAGAAGTTGATTGCTCCCAGACCATTCGCATCGATCCGCTTGCCCGACCATGCCAGTCGACCGCCCTGAGAAGCCGCGATGGCCCCCCTGCTGCCCGGGCTCACCAGAGGAAGACCACGCAGTCGTCCTGTTGGGATCCCAGAGACCGTTCCGAACGAAAATAGAGCGTCGAGCTGGCTGGGGTTACAGCGTGCCAAATCTTCCAAACGCTCAATAATGACCTGTTCCTCGGCTACGATCGGATTTGTTGCAAGAATCCACCCAGCCAAGCTATAGATTGCCCAATTGCGCAGTTGCAGAATCATGGTGTGCTCGTTCTCAACGGTTTTCACGGTGGTTGATCATCAAGGTGACTGTCACTCTAAACCATTATGCAGGCTGATTCTGATGCTGACCTCAGCGAACGACAAAAAGCTGAATCGGATAAATTCCGGAGTCAGAATCTTTGCGAAAACCGCGACAGATTTGCGGTATGGCCTATTCTGTGGAGCCGCTCTATTTTACGCAAAATCACTTTGTGCCAAATAAAAAAGACTGTTCCAGAAATCTGGAACAGCCTTGATGGGTTCTGCTGGTGGAACAAGAACGGCCGTGGGTGGATCACCCTAACCGGGATTGCTCCTCGGAATCGTGATGGGGATGTGAGGCCCCCGATTCCGCCCGAATGTGAGTCGAGCGTTGAGGCACGACCGATTCGGGCTTTGACGCATGGTTGTCAGCAACTTTGGGAAGGCCAACGGCCACTCTCAGAAGCCGACGCATGGCGTCGTGGGAATGAAAAGAAGAGACCATGAGAACTCCTTGATTGGCACTTAACCATGACGGATTCGCCATTTTTAAGTTGCCGGGAAGAATGAAGGACTAGTATGAGGCCAGGCTAAAGTTCGTTTAGCCACCATCTGTATCAAGAAGCTTCCCTGAACTGATTCTTTTCAGTACATATCCAGTAGACCATTCGAACATCAAACCGTCAAGTAAAGGTTGTGTGAAGATATTCTGTTTCCTAACTCGATGTGGCCAATCGTAAATCCCTGACCTAATTGCCACAAGAAGAGAGCCTTATGGCCATGTCTGTGGAGTAGGCATATCAGATTAAACGAAAGCTGGAATTCGTGCCCGGGATGACATTTCATCTGCAAAAATGAATGTCCAACCCCGAGCTTGAAAACCGCTTTTGGTGTTAAGAATCTTCTCCGGATCAGTGGACAGCCACGCCGGCTTTGACCAGACCGAGCTTTTCCATACCCTCGGCGATGGCACGCTTTGCGGAATCGTCGAGGTTACGCAAAGGCAGGCGAACAGGCCCGCAATCCACGCCTTTTAGGGTCATGACATACTTCGAGGCTGGCAGGTAGCCGTGGCTGGCGAGAAGTCGGACCATGGCCACGCTTGTGGTCTGAGCCGTTCGAGCCGAGGTGTGATCGCCCTTATCAAATGAGCTCATGATACTTAAATAAAGTGGTGCGGCAATGTTATAGCTTGATCCGACCGCTCCCTTGACACCTGCGGCGTAACCGAACAGGAAGGCTTCATCGCACCCAAAGAGCACGTCCAGACCACCAGTTGCAAAGGCCAGGCATTCGACCAATACGGGCATATCAGGGTTGGAAAGTTTCAGGCCGGCGAAGCTGGGGATCGTTTCTTTGGACCGCTTCAGGATTTCAACCATTGGGAGTTGCAGGCCAGTCATGCCTGGGATGTCGTAATAATAGAACGGACATTCAGGGGCGTAAGCGGCCACATCTGCAATCCAGGCAGCGACTTCAGTGGCTCGGGGCGGCTTGAAAAAGCTCGGGGCCATGGCTCCTATGGCCTTAACATTTTCCAGATGACCAGCCTGTTTAGCCAGCTCGCGGGCATCCACCAAACTTTGACACCCAACATGCACGATCAGTTTAAGCGATGATCCGCTAACGACTTCTGACCATCGCTCAGCCAACTTGAGTCGTTCGTCCACAGAAAGGCTATGGCATTCGCCTGTGGTTCCACCGATGAAAACACCTGAAACACCCTCGCTCAAAAGCAGTTCAGCCTGCTTTTCGATCATCGGAAGGTTCAGTTCCCCCGAGTTCGTCATGGGCGTGTGAGGTGCTGCGATCAGACCTGTGAGTTTGGAATTCGATTTCATAAACGGTGTCTTCTCTTTGAAGTGGAATCTGTTGATGCGAGAAATTTGATCTGCGTTTGCCTTCGTGATTCGGTCCGTCACGAGTTGATGCCTAAATCTATACCCAAAATCGGGAATTGGCCAATCTTTTGGTTGGCGATTTTCCGAGCAATGCCATGTCAAATCGTGAAAATCGTGAAATTCTCGCGAATTGTCAAACAGTCATTTACATATCTTAAAAGTCTGTAAAATCGTTGGTTAAGCGATATGCAGAAAAGTTTTTTAAAGAAATATGGGCCTTGACGCTACGGCTGGCGCTTCATATCTTGAAGGCTATCGCTGATTAGAAAAAGACGACTCGATACACGTGTCATCTGGCTTTAATCGGGGCTTCACCATGGCGGTCTGATCGATGCAAGGATTCAGCGGCAGGCACCCTAATCAGTGTTTTATGATCGGTGGAAATTGCATCGTCAGGTCAAAGTTTCGTGATGCTAAGTCGGTACTGGCCGGCTCGTGTGAGTTGGTCACAATTCGGTCGTTCTCACCAGGTTTGTTCATCTCAGAATGAATGCGATAGACAAGCCCCAAGGAGTCACTGCGATGCGTAAATTGATCCTGAGCCTGGCCGTTCTAGCCATGGCGTTCCCAGCCCTTGCCGCCGACAAAGTCAAAGTTGGCGACAAAGCCCCTGTTTTCTCCGGCATTCCAGCCGTCAACGCCAAGGGTGAAAACACCACCCTGAATCTTGGCGATATCAAGAAGGACGTCGTTGTCGTCGCCTTCCTGGCCAACCACTGCCCAGCCGTCGTTCAATACGAAGACCGTATCATCGACCTTGTCAGCAAGAACAAAGGCAAGTCTGTTGAGCTGGTTGCCATTTGCTGCACCGACCCGGACTCCAGCTATGCTGCCCAGGACGACATCAAAATGATCGCTGCCAAGATCAAGGAAAAAGGCTATAACTTCTCCTATGGTTTCGACGGCGAAGGCACCAGCGGCAAAGCTTATGGCGCCATTGCGACCCCTCACTTCTTCGTTCTGAACAAAGACCGCGAACTGGTTTACGCCGGTGCTTTGGACAACAACAACAACGAAGCCTCCGCCAACAAGAATTATGTCCAAGCCGCTATCGACGCTGCTTTGAAGGGCGAAACGCCTGAAACCAAAGAAACACGCGCCCGTGGCTGTGGCATTGCTTACAAGAGCAAGTAATTTGAGTTGAGTACGGAGCCCTGTTCGCAGGATCCGCCCCACCCACTTTACACTCTATATATCCTGACAGTCGTTCCTTGCGTAAATTCGTAAGGAACGGCTGTTTCACAAATATGACTCCCGATAAGTTCTCATCCGACCGTTCACTTTGCTCGCAATTTTCTCGAAAGGCTCCCTTCAAATGTCGCTCAAATCAAACTTTTTAACGTCGCTTGGCATTCTGTTTGGAATTATCGCAACCAGTGGCTGTGGAGGTAGTTCCGATCAGCCATCATCCACGAATAAACCCGCCTCTGTGGTCGATAAAAATGTTGAGCCCGTGAAAGCCCCGGAAGTGGCACCCCTGCCGGTCGTGGCTGAATCCAAGCCCGGAGCAGTGGTTCCGATAGACCTTGGGGCGGGCCGCCCTGCTGCTTCAGCAAAGACTTCAACGGAAGGCGTGACACTCGTTCCTGCAAACTGGGCTGAATACGTCAAACACGTTGTGCCTGAGGGTGGCAAAAAATTCACTTTGGTGGATGCCTGGGCGACTTGGTGCGCCCCTTGCAAAGAGAATTTTCCGCACGTGGTAGAGATGCACGAAAAGTATGCAAGCAAAGGACTTCAAGTGATTTCGCTGTCGATGGACGACTTGTCGGACTCCAAGGCAGTGAAGGAGGCTACGGAGTTTCTGGTATCCAAAAAAGCGGTGTTCAAGAATCTGATTATGAATGAAGCTCAGGATGTGGCGTTTGACAAGCTGGCGATTTCGGCGATCCCATCAGTCTTCATTTTTGATTCCACTGGCAAGGAGATCCGCCGATTTACGCTTGAAGATCCCAACAATCAGTTCACTTACGCACAGGTGGAAGCCACCATCGAAGCCCTTCTCGCTGGCAAGCCTTTACCTGAGTTTAAAAAAGACTCTAAGCCCGCTGAAAAAACGAAGTGATCTGAATGTTCTTCCGGCCAAACATGAGATAGCTCAACCGCCCTGATCAATCGCTCAGGGCGGTTTAATTTTTTCTGAAAGAAGAGAGAACTTTCCTGAATCGTTGTGAGTTGGGTCGGGTTCGGTTATGTTGTACACGATCGTGAATCATAAGTTGGGCGATGGATCTCCCGAAATCACTCAGAATGGCGATGGGAATCCGCCATCCCGGTCTCTGGACACCACGTCCTGAGCTTGGGCGGTATGACTTTAAGGCTACTGGAGATCGGTATTGTGAGTTTGTCTAACGAAGCTGCACCCAAGGCCGAAATCTCGTTCATGAGCCAGATGAGGCATCGCGTATTACCTTACAAACTTGCATTTCTGTGTAGCCTGAGCATCATGATTCTGGAGCTTGAGGCCAGCCGCCTTGTGGCTCGCCATGTTGGCTCGAGCCTCGGTGTCTGGACAAGCGTGATCGGGATCATGCTGGCTGGTATTTGTCTGGGCAACGCGCTGGGCGGACGACTCGCCGATAAAGCCAATCCACGTAAGCTGATAGGCCCCATGCTCGGCCTTGGATCAGCCATGACGATCATCTCTCTTCTGGTCAACGACCTCGCAGGCCCGTCCGTTTCAGGCGCGGAATCCGTGCCCTTCAACATCAGGGCCATCATTCTGATCTCGCTCGACTTCCTGATACCCACAACAATTCTTGGCATGATCAGCCCGATTGTGGCCAAAATGGCTGTCGAACAATCCACCCGTAAAGGTTCAGCGATCGGCCTGATTTATTTTGTCGGAGCCGTTGGGTCAATCGTCGGCACGTTCATTGCAGGCTATTACCTGATCTTCGTCGCACCGACTTCCACAATCGTGGCCCTCTGCGCCGGCTTGCTTGCCCTACTCTGCCTTTATGTTGCCTGGGAGACCAAAGCTCTTCGCAGTCTGGCACTGGTCACAATCAGCCTGATCGGGCTTGGCTCGACAGCATCGATCATTCGTCTGCTTGGCGAAGAACGTGCCAACCCCATCCTGCGTGCCATCTTCAGCCCTATCGGAACTGAATTTGTCAGAATGGGCGGAGTCGGGCTCTCGATTCCGATGCTCGCAGGCTATATCGCCTGCCTGTCACTGGGCTTAGTCAGTTGGCTGAACCTGCTGACTGTTCTCAGGAAAGGTGTGGAACCAGCGTCTGAACCGCTCTCTTTGAACCTCACTGAAATTGCTCCAGAAGCACCTGCCGAACATGTCGTGCTGTGGGATCTGGCCCTGATGAGCTTTCTCGCAAGCCTTGCCTTCATGGCGTTTGAAATGGTCGCCGGCCGATTGGTCAGCCGTCACCTTGGTTCAAGCATTTACGGTTGGACGACCGTCATCGGTGTACTTCTGGGCGGCCTGAGCGTGGGGAATTTCCTGGGCGGATGGTTGTCCAACTTCACCACCAAGAAAGCTCTCCCAGCCTTCTTTTTCATGCTCTGTTCCATCACGATTCTGGCGAGTCTGGTTCTCGAAAGTCCGGCAAGCATGTTGTCGGATAAAGTCAATTGGTTCAGCGAGCACACGCCTTTCCTCTCCGAAGCCATCACCATGACTGGCTATCCCTGGTGGAAGCGGGTTCTCTTCGTCGTATCAGTTTGCTTCCTGCCTGCCTCGATTGCGTTGGGAACATTGAGCCCGATGCTGGCCAAGATGGCCATCGACCGTTCCACGGCTGCCGGTCGTGTGGGTCGTTCGATCGGCGTAGTTTATTCATGGGGCATGGTGGGGTCGATTCTTGGAACATTCCTCACAGGTTTCGTTCTGATCGACTTTTTTGGAACCAAAGTTATGCTCTTGCTGATCTCAGCATCCATGGCGGCATGCGGAGCCGTTCTGGGTGGAGTGGTACAGGCAGCCTGGGCAGGCTTGCCTTTGGGCCTTTGCGTGATCGCACTGGTGCCGACCGACTGGTTCCAGACACAGGCTTTGAAGCTGGGCCTTCGCGAGCCAGTTGGACTTCCAACAGCCGAGGAAGAGCCTCTGGCATGGCTTGACGAGAGCCAGTATTACTACATCAAAGTCAACAACGAGCCTGCTTTAGACTCTCAGAAACGTACGATCGTTCTGGACAATTTGATTCACGGCTATTTCATACTGAATCACCCTGAGCGTCTCGACTATGACTATGAGCACATCTACGCTCTGATTTCTCAGAGAGTGGCCGAGGCCAAGGCGGCTTCAGCCGGCCAGAAAGATGTGAAAGACGCGCCTCTCTCCACCTTATTCCTTGGCGGAGGTGCTTACACATTCCCGCGTTACATGCAGGATAAATATCCCAAAACCCAGTGCGATGTGGCTGAAATTGATCCTGCGGTTTTGAAGGCCAATCACACGGCGATGGGTCTTCCTCTGGATACGACCATTCAGACCACCATTGGCGATGCCCGTCAGTTTGTCCTCAAGAATCAGGGCATCAAAAAATACGACCTGATTTTTGGTGATGCGTTCAACGATTTCTCCGTTCCGTGGCACCTGACCACCCGGGAGTTTAACGACAAGCTGTCGAATCTCCTCTCTGATAATGGCGTCTACATGATCAACATCATCGACGTTTACGAATCAGATAAAGTGGCTACTGAAAAGGCTGAGCGCAGTAAGAAGCCTGTTGAGGGCGAGCTGAAGCGAGCCCAGAAGCTCGGCGGATTCCTTTCAAGCTGGGTTAAGACGGCTCGCGAAACTTTCCCCTTCGTCTACGTTTACGGCACAGAGTCGGAGCCTGGCGAAGGTGAGCGGGAGACGTTTGTGGTAGTGGTTTCCAAGAAAGATCTCGACTTGAAGGAACTTGGCAAGCGTCCAACCGATCCTAAGTTCGAAAAAATGACCGGTGTTGGCCAGTTTCAGCCGGAGCCGTTCCCTGCGTTGAACATGAACGAATTGGACAAACGAGCTCGCGGGATCATCCTGACGGACGATTACGCACCTGTTGAAAATTTGCTAGCACCGGTGGCAGCCACTCGCGGCGATGATTGACAGGGCTAAGATCTAAGTCTTAGCCAGTTTGCAAAATAAGTGCCTTATGAGGCCTTGAGGTGAATTGTGGGTAGACGACAATGGGGACTCATCATTCTGCTCATGGCTGTCTGGATCGGTGCGACTCGCTATAACGCTCGTGTGAGGCTGACTTCAGGTAGCTTTAATGCTCCGAAACTGGTTGAGCCGGCTCTGCCTCGCAAGATGGCAACCGGCTGGACGCTTTTGGATTCAAACGGCAAGTCTTTTGACTGGTCTACGACAAAAAACAAGCTGATTCTGGTGAATATGTGGGCTACGTGGTGCCCTCCGTGTCGAGCAGAACTGCCTTCACTGGCAGATCTTTCGAACGATGCAACATTGAGTGGTTCGCTGGTGGTGCTGTGCGTATCCACTGACGATCGTCCGGAGGCTTTGAAGTCGTTTTTATCGAAGAACAAGCTCGCCTTGCCGGCATACTTTGCACCAGAACTACCATCGGATTACGTCACAGACGGTATCCCGGCAACGTTTCTGATGAATTCTGATGGCCAACTACTAGGGTCAGAGGTTGGTGCCGCAAATTGGTCTGCACCAGAGTTCATTGAACAGATAAAAGCAAGAAAATCCGAATAAGACTTCCATCATCCTATAAGATATATTCCTTCTTGAAGTATGATGTAAGTTTAATATTCTAGTAGTTTTGAGGCGAAACTATGGCCACTTCAAATTTCCTGAGGCTTCTGATGTAGTGTTTTGGTTGGCAAAAAAATCATTGAAGACTTTTGTCAGATATGCAAGATATGTATACTAACACTGTTTGAGCACTCTTCACTGACCAGAGTCCAACTTCCTCAGGATACAAAATGGTTCTCGATTCCGTAATACTTCCTGGAGTGGATCCTGCCGATGTGATGCGGAAGAGCATGATCTTTTCTGTGGGTATGGCTGTATCTCCATTTATCATATTTTCGCTTTCAGAAATGATGTCAGGTCATTTTTCCGGGTTTCGATTTCTGGCTCTCAACACCACGGAACTGATCGTAATTGTTGTTGCTCTCTTCTCGTTTATTGGGTTTCTTCCCGTTTGTCTCTGGATTCAGGAAATTGGGATTGCAAAGATTGGCGACTATCTGGGTCGGAATGGTCAAATCCTTGAACGTCAGTTACTTGGAGCCTTGGCACGGGTCTACAAATCCTCGCAAACCACAAAAATGATCATCCTGGTCATCCCGACTGTGATCGGTTTGGTCGATCTTGCGATCACCCGTTCCAAAGTCGGGTTGATTGTTTACCTGATGGGTCAGGCTTTGATGATCTATAATCTGCCTTGGCCAGCTCGCTGCGAGCTTTGGACAGAGATTAGACGCCGCGAAATTCTTCGATGAATTCGGTTGTTCTCTGGTAGTTTGATCCCTATCAACAATGATTCGCCAAAAAATCAGATAGCCAATTTCTTAAAATTAAGATACTTTATAACGATTATGCCGTGTCTCTGGCCCGCTTCATCCAACCTCTGCGATGACACTTAGACATGGTTCAACAGATTCGGGACAGGTATGAACCAAACGCCCAAAAAACATCTCATCCTTTTCTGGTGTCTGGCGTTAGGTGGTACAATCTTTGACCTTTGGACCAAAGCCTCCATCTTTAAAAAAGTGGGCCCGCCTGGTTCTGAACCGATCTCGCTTGTCCAAAACATCCTTGAACTTCGTACAAGCCATAACACCGGTGCCTTGTGGGGAATGGGACATAATCTGCCTTACTCCAGCCTGATTTTTGCAGGGTTGAGTGTGGTGGCTGCTGTTCTGATTGTTTGGTGGCTCTTTTCTCAAGGTGCTGCAAAAGATTTCTGGCTTACCGTCGCACTTGGTCTGATCATGGCTGGAGCGATGGGTAATTGCTATGACCGGCTCGTGTTCGGCCACGTTCGTGATTTTATGCACTTCCACATCGACCCGATCGGGTTTGATTGTGCCATTTTCAACTTCGCTGACAACATGCTTGTGGCAGGTGCCGTGATCCTGATGCTGCTGGCTCTGAAACCGCCTCCAGTAGAAGTAACCCCTGATTCAGAAGCATCTTCCACGAATTCGTCCAGTGACTGATCTGCGTCATTTCGATTATCGACTCATCGTTCACGGAGGAACGTATCGCCCATGTCTCAGCCTAAATCGAATGTGCCCACTGTGCTCCTGATTGGCGATGCGCAAGATCCTCTATTTCGAGAGTTTCAATCGCAGTCTCAAGTCCCTGGCCATCAAATCAGCAGCCTTGACTGGCCAGAAAATACCGCTCCACCTGCGAACCTGCTGGAACTCGCCGGTTCCAGACGTATGGCCAAAGGCGTGTTTATCATACATCGCCGAAACATTGGCCCTACCGAGCTTTCCGTGATCTCTGAACTGCGATCAGCCTTGGAAGAATCTGGTAGAAACAGGCCAAAGCTGGAACTGATTCTGGGCGATCTTGTCAGATACGCTGAAGTACAGATCCTATCAGCACTTGCAGATCGAATTACGCCTGAATCCGTCGCCAGTGACCTGCTGCCTGGCCGGCTTGCCCGATTTTCCGGAAAGGCTGGTAAAGCAACGGTTAATCAACAATTTTCAAAAGTCGGAATTCTCTCCAGTAATCTTGCCATTGCGGAGATGCTTGCCGAATGGGTTCAGTGGTGCGGCTACACCCCTTTGATAGCCAATGGTTGGTCCGACAGGCTCTTACAGCCTAATTCCCTGATCATCTGGGATGTTCCGACCCTCTCGGATCGCTGGCTGAGTCAGCTTCGGATTCAGGCCCGGCGGCGGCCAGTGCTCACTCTACTGGCCATGAGCAATCGCGACACCACAGAGCAGGCCAAACTTGCCGGCGCAGTGGCGTGCCTGGACCTCCCTTTTGAAGCTGATGACCTGTCTGATTTACTGGCGATTCACATGCCTGAGATGATAGCTGGCGATGTTGCCCAAGACCTTGATACATCAAGAGTGTCATCGGTTCGTCTACGGTCTGGAAAAACCATTCTAAGGGCCGAAACTGGCCATGATCTGAATCAGGATCGTGCCCCTTGGTCCGCTCGCTCTGACCACCAAAAATCGATCTCTGAGAAACAGTCGCAAGTCAAGAACTGATAAGCTCTTACTTGTCTAAAAGCCACGAATCAAACCGTCAGGCAAACTAGAAAACACAACATCACGACATTGCCTCCTCCGAAAAAAAACTCTCAGAAACGACCCGCCCACTCCGGTCCTGTCCAAGGACTGGCGGATATGGTCGGCTTGCTCCGTGATGCTCAGGGTTGGCCTGAAATTGTGGTTGCACTTCAGTCCAGGAAAAGTGTAACCATAGATGGAGCATGGGGTTCAGCCATGGCTCTTGTAGTCGAAGGCTTGGCCTCGCAGGCTCCGGGCAGACTGCTGGTAATTTTGCCTCATGAAGGCGATCTGGACGACTTTTCGAGCGATTGGTCAGGCTTCGCCGGCAACGCCCCGATCAGTCAGATTGCAGCCTGGGTCAAGCCGCCTCGCCCTGGTGAAACACCCGATGAGACAGCCGTTCGCCGATTAAGCCAGTGTCGTACTGCATTTGCGCCGGGTGGACCAAGTCGTGTTGTCTGCTCGATTCAAAGCGTTTTGCAACCCATTGTTTCGCCGGAATGGTCGGCCAAGTCACTTCGCACCATCCGTTCAGGATCGCTGGAGCCACCAGATAAACTTGCCAAGTGGTTATCAGAACAAGGGTTGGAGCGGGTGGATGTGGTGGAAGTGCCCGGCGAATTTGCTCTTCGCGGCGGGATTATGGACATCTATCCATTTGATGCTCCTGACCCGGTGCGTCTGGAGTTCTTTGGCGATGATCTGGAGTCGATCCGCACCTTTGACGTCGCCAGCCAGCGTACCAGTGGTTCTGTTAAGTCTTTGCGCATCGGAGCTTTGGCTGATCTTGGCCTGAATGAACACCCGGCTCGGGCACACTTGACAGACGTTCTCGACCCGAACGACTGGATCGTTTTGATTGATCCACCTGACCTGAATCAGCAAGCCGAGATTTATCTTGCCCGAGAGCGAGAAACTGGCGGACTTTACGGGCTTCAGGATTCATGGAAACGGCTGATCCAGTACCCATCTGCCGCCGTCGCCAGTCTTGCAGCTGACGGTTACGAGCTGGCGTGTCACTTACGGGTGGAATCTCTCGAACGATTTACGGGCGATCTCGTTCGTGTGAAGGCGGAACTTCAAAGCGTGGCTGAGGGGGATCACGTTTTGATCGCCTGCCACAATGAAGGCGAACGCGAGCGTCTGACAGAGATTTTTGCCGACACGAAACTGGCCAGCGAGAAGCGTTTGACGCTGGCGGTCGGTCAGCTCAAAAGTGGCTTCCGGCTGATCGATCAAAACCTGATCGTTTTGGGTGATCACGAGCTATTCCACCGCCCTGATACGCGCCGGGCGACTGTTCGGCGAAGGTACGAATCGCGTGCGATTGACAGTTTTCTGGATCTCAATCCAGGCGATTTGATTGTCCATATCAATCACGGAATTGCCCGCTATCTCGGCCTCCAGATGATCGAAAGGTCGAAGGATCACGCTGAGGAAACGCTGGTCCTGGAGTTCGCTGCCGAAACCCGCATGTATGTGCCTGTTTCGCAAATCGAACTGGTCCAGAAATACATTGGAGGTGGGAAGTCTGACCCGCCCCTGTCGAAGCTCGGTAGCAGCACTTGGGAGAAGCGTAAAAAGCGGGTTGCGGATGCTCTGATCGACCTCGCCGGCGAGCTCCTGGAAATTCAGGCGGCTCGTGCCTCAGTTCCCGGCTTTGCCTATCCTGCCGAAGATTCGGTGTGGTATCGCCAGTTTGAAGCCGCTTTTCCGTTCGACGAAACACCCGACCAACTGGCCGCGATCGAAGCGATCCGCCACGACCTGGCCCAGCCTAAACCCATGGACAGACTGGTGTGCGGCGATGTCGGCTATGGCAAAACCGAGCTCGCCATCAGGGCGGCTTTTCGAGCCGTCGAGGCTGGTAAGCAAGTCGCCATTCTCGTTCCAACCACGGTTTTGGCTGAGCAGCACTACCACAGCTTCTCGGCACGCATGGCGGAATATCCGTTCACAGTTGAGGTTCTGAACCGGTTCCGGCCCAAGTCGGAAATGCGTGAGGTGATCAAGCGGGCGGCCTATGGTGGTGTGGATATCCTGATCGGCACGCACCGGATTTTGCAGAAGGATGTCCAGTTCAAGGACCTCGGTCTTGTCGTGATCGACGAGGAACAGAGGTTTGGTGTGGAGGATAAAGAGTGGCTCAAGTCTCTGAAAACCACGGTGGATGTGCTCACCCTGTCTGCCACTCCGATTCCACGAACGCTTCATATGAGCCTTTTGGGGATTCGCGACATCTCGAATCTGGAGACTCCACCGGCTGGCCGAAAGGCGATCGAAACGCGGATCAGTCGATTTGATGCGGATCTCGTTCGGCGGGCGATAAACCGCGAATTGAATCGCGATGGCCAGATCTTTTTTGTCCATAATCGGGTGCACGACATCCATGCTGTTGCGGATCGGATCAAGAATATTGTTCCTGAAGCGCGAATTATCATCGCCCACGGTCAGATGCCTGGCGAAGAGCTGGAGCGTGCGATGCTGAAATTTGTCAGGCACGAAGCCGATATCCTGCTGGCCACCACCATTATCGAAAGTGGCCTGGACATTCCAAACGCCAACACAATTTTCATCAACGAAGCCGACAAATACGGGCTGGCCGATCTGCACCAGTTGCGCGGCCGTGTCGGACGTTTCAAGCACAGGGCTTATGCTTATCTGATGCTTGAGAATGAAAAACCCGTCACGCCGAATGCTGTGAAGCGACTCAAAGCGATCGAAGAATTCACCGACCTTGGCGCAGGGTTCAAAATCGCTCTCAGAGACCTTGAAATTCGCGGGGCCGGGAACATTCTGGGCTCCGAGCAATCAGGTCATATTGAGGCTGTTGGATACGAGCTTTTCTGCACTTTACTGGAAAAAGCCGTTCGTAAAAAGACGGGTAAAAAAGAGGCTCCGCCTGTGGAGTGCCTGGTGGAACTGCCCTGGAAGGCGTGGCTCCCGAAGGATTATGTCGATGGGCACCGCGTGAAGGTGGAGCTATATCGTCGTCTGGGGCGTTTGCGCACTCTGGACAGAATTAAAGATTTTGCCCAGGAGCTGGTCGACCGGTTCGGAGCGTTGCCACCTCAGGCTGAAAATCTGATGCGTGAGAATGAGCTTCGCGTGCTGGCAGCCCGCTGGGGTGTGGATCGAATCCATACGGACGAGGGTTTTGCCGTACTTCGATGTCGTTCTGCAACAAAACTGGCGCGTCTGGCAAGCCTGAGACCTGGCGAAGTCCGTCTGGTGGACGACCTTACAGGCTACATCCCGCTCGAGGAACGCCGCCCACCGGCGCAAGTGATTGCCGATCGCGTTTCGGAAATCCTGCGCACAGGTGGTTGAAAAACTGTCAACACAGAACAATTCGCTGATATTATTCGTACCAGTCGTTAAGATAGCACTTTGTCAAATGACTACTTTTCTACTGATTGACTGGTACCCATGACGCCTGTACAAATCCAAGCACTCGCACATTCTCCCTCCATTCAAGCTTTGAAGTGGGCCCCCAAGCCAGCTTCAGCCTGGGTGGAACTCTCCCCGATTCTGATGGGCTTGATCGGCGAGTGCCGCCCTCTGGTGACTGTGGAACTCGGTACTGGCGATGGTGTTGCAGTCTGTTCTGCCAATCAGGTGATCAAACCTCACAATGCCGGAATTCTCGATACCAGTAAGCACCAGCGTTCATTTTCAGTTGATCCTGATGAGGATTCACGTAAGGCCGGTTCACCGGAAGCGAAATTCAGGGTCGAGATGGGCAAGTATTTCACCGGCGAGTACGGCAAGTTCGGATCAATCATCACGTTTGATTGCGAACGGGCCAGATACTACATCCCAGACGAATGTGCCAATTTCTTCCTTCTCAGCCTGATCCGGCCCTACGACGAACTGCGGAAAATCTTCGATCGCTGGCTCGGCAAGATCAATCCAAAGGCGATCTGCTTTATTATCGGAACCCAGGGTCGAGATGCAGCAACTCAGGGACATGCCCAGCTATTCCGTGAACTTGCGGAAAAGTATCCTTCGTTTGAACTGACAAATGGTGCCGGTTTGGGAATCATCGATCTCGGTGGTGATGCTGCAACTTCTCCACTCGCGGAACTGCTGAACGCTCCTGAAGAAGTCAAACAGGCTGTTCGCGAACACTTTGCCCAGGTCGGCCAACGCATGCTTCAAGCGACCGGCCACTTGCCTGCATAAGCTAACACTTGGGTTACAGGAAGTTTCCAGCCGCTTATGGAATGAATCGCTCAGATCCATTCAAGCCATACAGCCGGAATTGTCGATACAACCGGAGACAGTTCTCTTTGTGGAAGGTCTGCATGTGGCAGATTTTTTGAGAGAGTTGTCTTCCGGAGTGTCATCGCCAATGAATCGGCAGGGGTATCGTCTAAATCATCGACGATTCCAAACCTCGAAGTTTTTGAGGTTGCCCCACTGCATACCTATGCAACGGATGCATTCCGTTCTAGCAGTCATTGGTTTGATCTGGCTGCTGATGGGGTCGGTTCCGAGAGCGACCTCTGCGGACAGCCCAAAATCGAACACGATTTATCATCCATCCCATGGCTTCAAAATCCCGTTCGATATCGAGCCGGCTGACAAAGCCATTTTAAAGTCGATTGAACTTTACGTTTCCGATGACAAGGGCGGCAGCTGGCGATTGAGCAGCTCCACGAACCCATCCTCAAAAGCCTTCACCTTTCGTGCCGCTCGTGATGGCGAATACTGGTTTGCTGTTCGAACACTCGATGTGGACGGACGTTACAACCCGTCTGACGATAAGCCGATTCTGCCTGACTGGCGTGTGGTCGTGGACACCAAGAAGCCTGGCCTTGGCCTGGAATCGGTCTCTCGACGAGGCTCCACCGCAACCATTCACTGGGATGCCCGAGACGAGTATCTTGACCTCGGTTCACTGGTTCTGGAATTCTCGATTCCCGGGAGTGGCGAATGGAAGCCAATTCCGATGGGTCGCCCAACTCCTTCAGGTGAAGCCAGTTGGGATACGGGTACCGCCGAGTCGATACGTGTCAGGGCGACTGTGGCTGATAAGGCTGGGAATGTTCAGCATGCGGAAACCGAGATGAGCGATGGCACGGCACAGCTCCCAATTACGGCTGGAACTCGCCCTGATTCCATGAATGGCCAAGCTCCAGCACCGATCGCTCAAATGGCATCGAATGGTTATAGTCGAGGGATTCTTGGGCCTCATCAAGGAATTGAGCCAAAAGCGAAATCGGAATCTGGCAACTGGATCGACACGCCTTCAGGGTTTGGTAACGGTCCTGGCGGAAGGGCCCCGCGAGGTGAAGATCCTGTCCGTTCACCTCAAACCGGCTCAAGGTCGTCTGTTGCTAAAGAGGGTACGAATCAGCCGATCGCGGCATCTGGAGTCAGTGCGGACCGTCGTCAGACTCCTCTGATTTCCAGCCCGAAATTTCCTCTCAATTACAAGGTTGACGACGCTGGCCCGAACGGCCCTGCTCTGGTCGAGCTATGGGTGACTCGCGATGCAGGCAAAAATTGGAGCCGATGGGCAGAAGATTCTGACCGGACCAGCCCGATGGATGTGGATCTGGGTGGAGAGGGTGTTTTTGGAGTCTCCATCATCGCTCGTTCGATCGCTGGCCAGGGCGATGAGATTCCACGATCCGGAACGACTCCCCAGATGTGGGTCGAGGTCGATTCGACACCACCGGCGATGATTCTGAATGTGATCAAAGTGGGTGTTGGGAGTCAGTCAGGAAAAGTTCTGATTTCGTGGCAGGCTGAGGACCGTAATTTCGGGCCTCGTCCGATCAGCCTTTATTATCGCCCTGAAACCGGTACCCAGTGGATGCCAATTGTCGAGGCCGTTGAAAATACGGGTCAATATGTTTGGACACCTGGGCCACAAGTCCCACCTGTGTTTCATGTTAGGGTTGAAGCTCGTGATGAGGCTGGCAATCGTGCCGGTGTGGATACCACCGAATATGAGCCTGTATTACTCGATCGATCACGCCCCAAGGCTCGCATTCTTGGGCTGAATTCAGCACCGGCTGAACCACCGGCAACGCGTGAGAAGGTGCAGTATGAGGATCGCCCGAAAGCCTCAATTGTGCCACCCGCAGCCGCAATCGAGGCCCCTCCTGAGGCAGCCCCTGCAGTAGTTCAGCAGGCTCCAGCAACTCCGGAACCAGCTCCCGCACCGGTTCCAACCCCTGTAGTCGCCAATCCTCCCAAGGCTCCTGAACCGCCTGAGACCAAGAAGCCTGCGATTGAGAAACAGGCTGCACCGCGGGTGGAACCGGTGAAGCCGACGGTTCCTAATCCACCAGTAACTCAGGATCAGCCAAAGGCACCTGAGAGTCTGAAGCCTCCGATTCAGGAAAAACTGGAATCTGACATGAGCCTTCCTCCAGTGATTTCGCCAGCACCAGAGGTCGGGTCGCCTAAGGACAAGCCACCGGAAACACCGAAGGCAACTGGTCTGACGCTTGATCTGTTCCCCGAGAAACGACCACTTGATGCCGCTCCACCGATTGATGAAATTCCGATCCCGGAACGGCCTGTGGAAGCACCTCCGAAGTTGCAGGATTCGCCGTGAGGTTGGTCGACTGGGAACAGTTTTAAAAATGGTTCATGGCGGATTACTTTTTTTATTTTACACCATAACACCTGATTTTTAAGCACCAATGGCCCTTAAACCAGGTCACATTCAATGCCATCACACTGGAATCCGGTATGAGTCATAAATTTCATGTCGCACTTTAAAAGCATCTACGGTGTTGATGATAAGGGACAGTCGTACGAGAGCGAGGATTTGCCATGATTACATGCAAGAGGGTTCTCGAAATTGCGACACGTTTGGAATCGGCTTACCAAAAACGTTTCCGGAAGTTTCAATCCAATGACTGCGCCGATCTTGACCGCTGGGCTGACTGTGCCTGTGGCTTGATCTCTCTGCAGAGTCAGGACGACCAATATCCGCTTGACCCTGAGCTGTTCATCGCCGTGATCACAGAAGTCATCATGATACGTCTCTTGATGTCCGGAGAAATCGAGTTGGCCATCAACCACTACGCCAAAGTGGTTCGCATCATGATCGGCCGGCTTCGTGAGGAGATCTCCGAGGAATTGAAATGGCTGCGTCAGGCGAGCAAGAATGGCCATGCTTCCGAAAGGCTGATCGTTTCTCCATCACTCCAAATCACTCCATTAAGCCGATTCATCCACGCCCATCGGATGAGTCGCCCTGACCTTGCAGACCAGATTGCAACCCAGGTCATCCGTCAAATTGAAGTCTGTCCGTTGTATTGGCAGGCTTCTTGCAATTGGCTCAGCACGAGCAAATATTCTGCCCTTGCCATGATCACACCCATAAAAAAGTCGGTGATCTATTCTGACGAATGTCTGGTCACGATTCAAAATGAGTGATCGACATAAAAATCCTTTCAGGACCTGATTTTATAGCTCTTTCAATCGGAAATGATTCTAGCCGGGATTTTTATGACGGATTTGTGACATAGGTATGTCACACTTTGCATGTCGACGATTTTCGCCAAATTTTGATCCAGTCACATCACGATCCACCGCCCACCCCCAACTCATTGAAAAGGAATGCACCCAGATGAGAAATTCACGTCGCCGATTCGTTCCCACGCTCGCAACTCTTGAAGGCCGCTCGCTCATGAGCACTTTCGAGCCTATCACACCTGTTTTACCAATCAATATTCCACCGATCATCGGACTGCCCGGGCCATTGCCCATACCACCCAACCCACCACAAATGGATAAGCCTTTGAATCCTTACCTGCCCAGCCCGTTTCCAGCCCCCACATGGATCGCCATCTGAATCGTGTGGGAGTGAGTGCATCTACGAGAAAAAAGTTGCTGATTCGTGGTTAAACCCGCTTGATTAAGCAGTCTGCGGTGTCTGTAAGATCATTTAAACCAAAATTTTGGCGAAATCGCCAGAATTTACTTTGTGCTGCGCGCTAAACATGTCAGGATATCTCATACGTGCTCTAAATAGATTTGATTGCATTGATTTCCCGAATTCGCCTGCGTTTGAGGAATGGGATTCCCTGCAAGCTGGATTTTGGGTAGGGGGCTGGAAAATGCCTGAAATTCATCGTCATGACCCGTTTCAATTGCTGGTGGATCGTGTAAAACAAGGCGATTCGCTGGCCTGGAGTCAGTTTGTTCAACAATATGATCCGAAATTGCGCCGGGTGATCCGGAATCGGCTTCGCCTTTTCAGCCGAAAAATGCGATCCGTTTACGACACGGGTGATTTTTCAAGTGAGCTTTGGGCCACTCTGATGGAGCGTCTCCCAAGTCTTCAAATTCAGAACGAGTCGGATTTTCTTGCATTTATGAACCATATTGCTTATCAGAAGATCATCGATGTCGCCCGGAAGCAGTCGGCCATCAAACGGGATTCGAACCGGGACCGCTCGTATTTTATCAATGCTGATCAGAGCCACGGACTTTTTGAGCCCAAAAGCCATGAGCCATCGCCCAGTCAATATGCAATGGCAGAAGAAGTTCGAGAGCGATTGACATGTGAGGCTGAGCTGATTGAGAGCGATTCGGCTTTGATTATTCGTCTGAAATCCCAGAATTACACGAATCATGAAGTGGCTGCAGCGACGGGCATGAATTTGCGTAAAATTCAAAGACTGTTGAAATCGCTAAGGGATCATTTTTTCCCAAACACATGATCGTTTGAGACAGAGATAGAGACAGAGACGGAGATAGAGACAGATGGTCTGCGAGTGTTCTATATAAACAAAAGCTTTTATGAGTTGATTATATGGGAGGGGCAGCGAATGATCGAACTTCGAGACTTGCAATTTCGTTCTGATCTCATTCAGGATGCTTTGGTGGAATTAAACGCTTTCTGGGATTTGGCTCAGTCGCCGGTTTCATTAAATGAAATCGAGCGGATCTGGGCTCAGTACGACAAACTTAAAACGATTGAATTTCTGGTCGAGCTGATTAAGACTGACCAGTCGCGGCGGATCGAGTTCCAGCATGAAATAGACCTTCATTTTTATCTGGATCACTTTCCGGAACTTGCAAATGATCATGCGCGGGTGATCAGCCTGGCATATTCTGAATTCTGCGTGATTGAGGATCACGGCCAAACGCTCAACATCGATCACTTCTGCAATAAATACGAGGTTTGGGGCGAAAGTATCCGCTGTCAGTTGGAGATTCATAAATTATTGAGCATTCCTTCAAATGAAATTCTAGGGAATCAGCGTCCCCATGATTTTCCGAAGGTGGGAGATGAGGTCGAGCATTTTCGTCTGGATCGTGAAATTGGGCGTGGAGGATCGGCGCGGGTTTATCTGGCGAATGACCTCAGTCTGGGCAACCGGCGGGTGGCATTAAAAGTTTCTGGAGATTGCAGCACTGAGCCTGAAATTCTGGCCCGGCTGGATCATGATCATATCGTGCCGATTCTCTCAGTGCATGACTCCGAGAATGGACTTCGGTTGATCTGTATGCCTTATCACGGTGGAGTTACGTTCGACCATCTGTTTAGGAATTTATATTACCGCAATCGACAAACTCCAAAAAATGCGAAAGAATTATGGTCGATTCTTTCAGAGATCGATCCAGGTGAATCTGAATCATCAGCCAATTTTGATCACACAAATCGATCTTGGATCCAATTTCCAGAACGCGGTGGTTTTACAGACGCTGTGGCCTGGCTGGGCTGGAAGATTGCACTGGCTCTGGACCACGCCCATCATCAAAACATCTTTCATCGAGACATTAAACCGGCGAATATATTGATATCACGAAAAGCAGGTCCTTTGCTTCTCGATTTCAATATGGCTCGCGACCCACAGGCAGTGAACCAGATTGAAGACAGAATCAGAGGAGGAACGCTGCCTTATATGGCACCAGAGCAACTCGCGGCATTTCTGGACGCGACTTTATGGGCAGAAATCTCAGGAAAGTCCGATATTTATTCCCTTGGCCTGGTATTGAAAGAATTCATCAGTGGAGAGCGAGTTGAGCCACCACTTGCTGGCAATGCTTCGATTCTGGATCAAGTGCGTGGATTGCTGCGTCAAAGAAGCATCGGTTGGGTTAGCCAGAAGGATTCGACTCGAAATATATCAAGTGCCTGGGATGCCGTACTCTCGAAATCGCTCGCATTTTCGCCGTGCGATCGGTATCAGAATGCATCTCAATTTGCAGACGACCTGAAATGCATTATTGAGAAAAAACCATTGAAGTGGGCCTGGAATCGTTCTCGTAAAGAACGCTGGGGGGTTAAGATCAGGCCGTTTCGTAAATATCTGGTATTGGGGTTATTCACTTTGATCTGTTATTTGATCCTCATGGCATGGAGACCTGTACCGGTATCGGAATTGGCAATTCCAGGTGTTTCGAACACATTGCTTCAGTCGTTAAAAGCAGGCCAATACCAATCGGTTTCGAAGTTATTGGAGAGTGATGAAAACGCTTCCTCACAAGCCACTTCGATGGAAATCATTCGGATGATTGTTGAAATTGAGCTTTCCCCAGGCAACGTATTGGCTCAGGATCGCATCAATCAGCTTGTGAAAAAGCCCGATCTTGATGAGTCTTGCTTGATGATTCAAGGCGTGATCGGGAAAAATCGTCACCTTGAATTTCTCCCGGTTTATCGCGATTATTGCAGGCTGGCGTTATTGCAATCGAAAGGGACGACAAATCCACTGGAATGGCAGGATCTGGAGCGAAGATTCTTTCATCTTCAGAGTCAATGGCCCGATGATCTGAGAACTTATGGTTTTCTGGCATACCTGGCATCCATGAGGTCTGATTACCAGACAGCGTTTGATCAGGCAGATCAAGGCCTTAAGGTGATTTCAAGCCATCCGGGAGCGAGTTCTGACGCGATTCGTGGAGATTTGTTGGAGGCGAAAATTAAAAGCCGATTTCAATTGGGAACCGTTGCTCAGCGCAGTGATCATCATCAATCTGCGCTGGAGCTTTACGAATTATGCCTGAAGGATGTTCGACTGTTTCAGTCCACAGAAAATGAAGCCTTGAAAAATCCGGCGTGTCGGTTCAGAATCATTCAGCTTGAGCTATTGTCAGAAATAGGCGTTGGTGATATCAAAACCGATCAGTTGAAATACGATGAAGCGCTGGCAAAATATTTGTCTGGAGAAGCCCTTCTTGACCAGAATCACGAATTATTTCGCCGGAATGAATCGTATGAAAAATTCCGGAGCGACCTCGATTTGCGAATCAGAAGAATCAGTGAGCTTGATAAATCCAGTGGATTAATCCACCTGAATTCGAATTGAGGTGGACGGTTTGTAAAGTCAGAGGGAAAGGCATTGGATAAAAACAACCAAAGCGTGAGAAGTCCAAATCAGTGCTCTGGGGAAATTACCACTGAGGAGCCTGCGATGCGATTCGACGGTGAATCCTGAGGAGAGTTGGTCGTGATCTTTTAGCTGGCGAAAAAATGTCATCACCCAGGTCATGATTGCAAAAAATCCACCTGCATAAGCCAGATAGATTTGATCCCCAGTGGATCTGTAAGCGATTGCAAGTGCCAGAACGAGTTCCAGTAGCATTGGCACCAGGACCACTCGTTTTGTGAGACGACAGTGTGCGGCATGGTAGGGCTGAAATTGGTCGTGGCCGACTTGTTCAAAGAGTGGGTAATGCACCGATTGCACAAACCAGATCAAGCCGGTCATCCACCAGGTGGCTGCTGCGCAAGTGATTAAGAGGATTCGGTCAAGGCTCATGGGGAATTCGGTTTTGCTGGAGTTGGGACTGATTTTGGTTTGATATTTTTGAGCGGAAGGTCGAGCTTTTGCGGAATGACAGACGCGGATTCACGTGGGTGACAGCTGTGATGCACTTGTTTGAGGCGGCTGATTTCCACACGGGTGTAAATCTGGGTGGTTGCAATTGAGGCGTGGCCGAGGAGTTCCTGAACGACTCTGAGATCGGCTCCACCGGCCAGGAGGTGAGTTGCAAAGCTGTGTCTGAGTGTGTGAGGGCTCACGGTAACGGGCAAGCCAGCCTGCATGGAGCAGTGTTTCACGAGTTTCCAGATCAGGTTTCGGCGAACAGGCCGACCACGATTTGTGAGAAAAACGAAGTCTTTGGATTCAGCCGATTTAGCCACCAGTTGCGGTCGCCTGAGAGTGAGATATTCGGCGAGAGCCTCCCTGCCCTTACGACCGAGTGGCACCATTCTTTGTTTGTCGCCTTTGCCCACGCACCGAACCCAGCCATTCTGGAGGTCGATATCGCTGATGCGCAGGCCAGCCACTTCTGAGACTCTGCAACCGCTGGCATAAAGAGTTTCGAGAATGGCTCTCGACCGATCCCCTTTGAGGGTTCCGGCGACGGGTACAGAGAGAAGTTTGTCGATCGAGTTTGGGCTGAGGACGGTGGGCAATCGGTCCCAGAGTTTGGGAGAGTCGAGCAGTTTGGCCATATTTTCCGTGGCTCTGCCTTCAAAAATCTCGAACCGGAAGAATGAGGAAAGGCTTGCAAGGTTCCGGGCCACGCTTTTGGGAGCGAGGTTTTGAAGGCTGAGCCATTCCACATAATTGGTCAGGTCTTGAATCGCCAACTTGTTGAGTTCGCCCGGGAAGTTGGCATTTTTCCAGCGGAAGAATCGCATGATATCGCTACGATAAGCGGCGAGCGTGTTTTCAGATAATCCGCATTCGCTCATCAGGTAATGCAAAAACGCACCAAGTTGGAACTGGTGCGATTTTGGCGATAATTTTTTTAGAGGCTGCATTTGATGAAACCTGATGGGTATCAATGATTCGAGCTCGATTTACAGATATTTCAGATATCGGTTCGAGTCAATATTGGACTACATCTGGAATCCATCAAGCGGCGGATTAATCCACGAGTTGCGTTTCCATTGCGACTTCACGCAAACGTTGAAGTGCTCGGTCCTGAATCTGGCGGACACGTTCTTTGGAAACGGAGAGAACTTTGCCAACCTGGCTCAGGCTCAGTTTCTGACGCCCACCAAGGCCGTATCGAAGTTGCAGAACCTGTTGTTCCCGAGGGCGAAGTTCGCTGATCAGATTGGCAATCATTTCGCCAGCATCAGGCTCATCGTCAGGCTCATACTCGGTTTCGCTGATCGTTTGGAGCAGGCTGAAGCTCGAGTCGGAATCGAACGATGCGTTGAGGGAGACAGTCGGCCGGGTGGCTGTATGAATCCTCTGAACCAGTTCCGGGGCACTCATGGGGAGTTCGTCGGAATCAGCATCAATCTCTTTGTTAAACAGGTCCATCTTTTCCTGATTATGAGCCAGTTGACGCAGGTGGCGTGGACTCAGTTTGACAGGATAAGCGCCTGAGGCGACGGCTTGCTGCATGGACTGGCGTATCCACCAGGTGGCGTAAGTGGCCAGCTTGGTTTCGTGGTTGAGGTCGAAGCGGTCGATGGCTTCGAGCAATCCACAGAACCCTTCTTGAATGAGATCTGTGTAAGAGATCCCCCGATCGCGAAACCGCTTGGCGACGTGAGCGACCAGCCTGAGATTGGCCAGTGCGAGTTTGCCTCTGAGTTCGCGATAACGTTCCAGGGTCGCACCAAGTTGGGCGCTTTTCAGACCTGGAAGGAGTTCACCGTTGGAGAGGAGTTGGGAGAGACCAAATCGAGTCTCGGTGGTTTCGACGTTCGGATCTTCGATGGCTTTGAGCGCATCGGCGAGTTTTGCACGACATTTGGCGAGATTTTTTAGGAGATTACGTTCATCCTCTTTGGTGAGGACTTGAGTAATTTCGGCGTCAAGTTGGGCAAAACCGTCCATATCATCACGTTTCTGAACCGACATGGCTGTCACCTCGAATTATGCAAGTCGTGAAGTGGTAATGCCAAAGAGTCGATTACACATCGACCTCCGGGGAAAATCTTTTCGGCCGCGATGGCCAGGCAATCCATGTTATGAGCGGGTGTTAAGTGGAGTTGATCAAGTTCTTTGCGAATATTCTCGTTAAGCCCTTGTCCACCCAAAATGAGCGTGGTTTTCATCATCCTGGCGGTTTGAACCAATTTCCTTAGATCGATAATCAAGGCTTGTTCGTTTGCCAGATGGTGAACGCTAAGCCATGCGATCTTAGGCTTGAGATCCGTGATGGCCTGAGCAAGTTCCGGGACCGGCAGATGGCAGCCGAGATTACGGACTTCCCAGCGACGTTCCAGAAGAGTCAG
>CAMBZY010000004.1 GCA_945872325.1 Candidatus Kuenenia stuttgartensis
AGCCTCAGAACCTAAGAGGGTCTGTTCCAGAGGTTCTGCCAAAGGGCCTTTCAGCCAGCGGTCCACCGGAGCCGAAAATCCCATTTTGGGTCGGTTAAAAACCTGTTTTGGAACGATATCCTGACACGCCAGTGCAAAGATTCGCTTGCCTTTACCGGACTTGCGATCGATCAGATACGATTCAGGGAATTTTCCAAGAGTTTCAAACAATCGATGATCCAGGAATGGCGATCGGCATTCCAGAGAATGCGCCATGGTGGCAATATCTACTTTGAACATCAAATCGCCGGCGAGATAGCCCGCCGGACCTGTGTCGAAGCATTGAGATTGTCTGACCAATGGCCGGGTGCTGGCCGAGCTGATTCCTGAGTAGATCAATTCGATAGGGTCGGGGCTTGTTGCGGATAATTCCGAAGCGGAGACGAGTTGATCGAGAGCTTCCGGCTTATAAAGCTCGATTCGAGCCGCTTCGTCCCATGAAACAAGCCATTTGGAGACAAGTTGCAATCGGGTGAGCCTGAGCGATTGTAAAAAGCTCTTGATCCGTCGGCCACGCGTTTTAGCCCGACTGGAACTTGGTATCCGGTTGGCGAGTGGACCGCTCAGGAATTGAATGATCTGATCTGGAAGACTCTGGCGAATCCTGTCGGCTAATGCAATCGCACGATAACGGTCGTATCCAAGGGCTAATTCATCGCCGCCGTCGCCGGAAAGCACCACTTTCACATGTCTGGATGTCTCGCGGGCCAGAAGCCATGTTGGTAAGGCAGAATTGTCGGCCAGGGGTTCGTCGTAGGCAGATGAGAGTTGCTGAAGTGTTTCCCAGGCATTGAAATCGACTCGGATTGTGGTGTGATTTGCACCCAGAGATTGGGCAAACGCTTCAGCCTGTGGCGATTCATCGAATCGGGTATCGTCAAATGCAACTGAAAAACTGCGCAGCGGCTCCTTGGAAACTCTGGCCGATAGCCCGGCAATGATTGACGAGTCGATACCTCCTGAGAGAAATACGCCTACCGGCACATCAGCGACATTCTGCTCAGTCACGGCTTCATTTAAAATGCCTCTGAATTGATCGACGGCTTTTGCGAGTGGAATCTGAGCGGAATCTTCGGTTTCAGACCAGTTCATTGACCAATAAGGTTCCACCTTCATGCAATTGTTTTGATAGGTGGCATAATGACCGGGCGGTAATTTATAAACGTCTTGATAGATGGTCAATGGAGCTGGCACATAACCAAATGCAAGATATTGGTCGAGTGCAATTGGGCTGATCTGCGGGTGCCAATCGGGGTCAGAGGCTCTGAGAGCTTTTAATTCACTGGCGAAATGCAATTGTCCAGAAGCGGTTTTGCGATAGACCAAAGGCTTCTGGCCGAACCGGTCGCGGCCCAGAACGAGCCGTTTTTTCGATGAATCCCAAACGGCGATGGCGAACATCCCGCGCAGGCGGGCGAACATGCCCGTGGCATCTTCTTCGTAAAGATGGGGCAGGCAGGCGGTATCGCCGCGACCGGTCAGGCAGTGGCCTTGGGCCTGAAGGCGGTGGTGCAATTCGGGGAAATTATAAATCTCTCCGTTAAAGACCAGATGAACGGTTTGATCTTCATTTGAGGCGGGTTGATGGCCGCCGGAGATATCCAGAATGGCCAGTCGCCTGAACCCGAAAGCGGCGTTGCCGGAAGGGTCGTGCCAGAAGGCCTGTTCGTCGGGCCCGCGAGGCGCGATGGCGAGCGTCATCGCGGCCAGAGTTGCTTGCGAGCGTTCCGAACAGGCATCAGGGCCAACAATTCCGGCGATTCCGCACATATGAAGAAAGTGACCGCCGTTTAGAAAGAGGTTGTATCAGGGCTTGGCAGGATTTTCGCGAGCGTCCACCTTACCGGCCGCATGGCCAGCCAGAGCGGGGAGGTCGTCGATGACCAGATAGTGGCCGTGGTCGGCGGTGACGATCATGGCGGAATCGTTCCAGTTGGAATTCTTCTCCACCCAGTCGATGATGACCTGAATGGCCTCTTCGCCAGAATAGACGGCGCCGATGGCGCTGTCCAGATTATTGTCGTGGAGCGCGAAATCGACATCGCCGGCTTCCACAAAAAGAGCGAACGGCTTGCCCTTCTCAGCGGTCAGAACCTTGAGCGAGGCACGAGTCATGTCGGCCAGGGTCGGGTTCTCTTTGAGGTCGGCATCGGTATATTTCTGAGGGCCACGCATGCCCGGAGCAGGCGTGTAATCAGAGTTGGTGGTGCGATAAGGCAGGTTGCCGTATTGCGTTCCAAAAACGCCAAACAAACGCTTGCCGGTTTTGGCAGCCTGTTCGGCAGCATTTGCCAGAATCGTTTTGCCTGACTGATTTTGGGTCCGTTCCACTACGACATAATTGCCGCCGTTTTTGACATCCACAGAGTGCTTGTCGGCGTTGGCCAGATAGCGGGTTCCATCGCCTGCATTCACGCCTTGATCCTTGACGTGCTGAAAGCGGGTCTCGGATTTGGTCACTCCAGAGCCCAGAACCACGTCCAGGCCGGGCAGGTGTTCGCCCTGTTCGTTGTGAGCGATGACGGACTTGATCCCGAGCATTTCGCGGGCAATATCCTGGTAGTCGTCGCGAAACACGTTTCGGGTGTAAGTAGCGGCTGGTGAAGCATGATCGAATGGTACGCTTGTGGCCGTTCCCAGCTTCCAGCCCTGCTTCTGGAGGTCGTGCCACAAGGTCCTCACAGCCTTCCCGTCAGGGCCAATATTCAGGCTGTTGTTATACGACTTGATCCCATTGAAAATCGACGCCGCCGAGGTGCTGGAATCGGTAAAGGCATGAATCGCCCGCCCCGCTTTGGCGATGTTGGCCTTCTCTTCAGGGCTCCCACCGCCCTTGAGATATCCGGGGAGTTGGGCAGCCAAAGGGCCGTTGTCCCAGGGAGTTTCGCCAGCGATCAGGGGGTCGTATCCGCCACGAACGACGTCGGGGGCGAACTCGAAAGTCTGCTTGTCGACATTCACATTCGAAGCATCATCGTGGCTTGGGCTGGTGACGTAAAAGCCATACTGGGCAGTGCTTCTGTTGTTCACAGGGGCCTGGTAATCCTGGAAGATCAGGCCAGAGCCTTTCCCGGATGTATAGATCGAGCCTGATTTGGCCACAGCGGCCGCCTGAGTGGTGTTCCAGTCCATCCCATCAAACCAGACGATGAACATGTGCTTAACGCCACGGGCAATGGCATCTTTCTGGACTTTATAGAGGTCGGTCTGGTCGAAATATTCCGCCTTGGGGTTGGTCGTGTTGGGGGCATCGTAGCCGTAAAGGGCCTTGACCCTGGCAGAGTCGCGGTAGAGGCTGTTGGGGCCTGAGACGTCTCCAAGCTGGATCCTGGAACCAAACGCATAGACTGGAATCAGTCGATTGGAGTGTGTCCCGTGATTGCTGTAAACATCGCCAGAGCCTTGGGATCCGAAGTGCCAGGTGCGAGCCTTTTTAGCTTTTTTTGTGGTGATGGCATCAGTTTGAAGGGCGTTGACAGGGTCGTTCGATATGGCTGATTTTGGCGAATCTTGAGCGATGATGGAGAGGAATGAAACGCAGGAGATCAATCCTGAGCCGAGAGTGAGCAGCAGGGATCGTGACTTGGAGCGACGTGAATCAGCCATTTCGAGAGTTTCCAGATGAGAAAATGGGTATGAGACAAGGCCTTTGAGAATCGAATCTGAACGAGTTCTCCCTGAGGATATCCGATTCTGTCCTGAAAAGAGTCAAGGATTCAATATAAGAGCGATGAAGATTTTGTGAAGCACACAAACAGGGAGACGGCCACCCGTCTTCTACTCGCGAATTCCTGGCAATCTCAACCCTAAAACCCCAAAATCTTTGGCCCATCCGCGGCCATCCGTGTTGATCCGTGGCAAACGGCTTCCGAACCAATAAAAACCGTCTGCCCTACTCTGTCGAACCCACATATGCTTGACTTCAGGTGTCTAAAGAGCATACACTTAGGCAGATTAACTTACAGTTTTAGACCCGCATCGTATCCAGATATTCTCAGGCGACCGCACCCATGAAGACCGGGCCAGATTCGATAATGCCGGATGACGACGATGCGATTGATGTTGATTTCTCACCATCCTCAGATCGAGTCGGATTTCAGCCTTCCAAGACTCATCTCGGACAGGTGGTGTTTGATCCTCTGGCTCAGGCATCGCCTGAAGACCTTTTCGCCGCCGTTGAATTTGCTGATAACCCTGAGCCACGCTGCCCTTGCGTACTGGTCGTAGATACCTCCGGATCGATGGCCGGCCTGCCGATCGACCAACTGAATCAAGCCCTTAAACAGTTTGTCAAAGAAGTGACTGGCGATTCTCTGGCCGCCAAAAGGCTCGAACTGGCTGTGGTTTCATGCGGCGGTGATGTGCGTGTGGCACACGACTTCGCCACTGTCGGTCACTTCGTGCCTCCGATTCTGATGGCAGGTGGAGATACGCCTTTGGGTGAGGCTGTGGAGCGGGCCCTCGATCTGATCGACAACCGGAAGCGGAATTATCGACTCGGCGGAGTCTCTTACTATCGGCCCTGGCTGATCTTACTGACGGACGGGGCTCCTACCGACGACATGCGACAGGCGGCCCGAAGGCTTCATGAATCTGAGGCGACGAAAAGTCTTGTGGCTTTTTGCTTTGGAACGGATACATTTGACAAGGAACGGATGGCCAAAGTTTTCCCAAGGGCGCCTCTGACCATGCGTGGAGCCCGATACCGCGAATTCTTCCAGTGGCTGTCAGCCTCCATGGCAAGCGTCTCTCATTCGCGACCGGGTGATCGTCTGCAACTCCAGAAGCCATCAGATGATTGGGTGATCGACTGATCCCCTGCCCTTCAAAAAAATCTCCAAAAACAGGATCGAAAAAGTACGATGATTGATTGGCGTATACACTTTGAAACCGGCCTGAAATACGCTGACTTTCTTAAGAAATATGGCTCAGAACTGCATCATCAGAGATGGAGGTCGAACTTGGACGCCATCACTCTGACCGACCATCAGAAAACCGTTTTGAGCAGTTTCAAGCGTCACATGAAGGTTTTTTGTCTCTCAGGCACCTGGTGCGGCGATTGTGCAAGCCAGTGTCCGATTTTTGAACACATCGTTCAGGCAGCCCCTGAAGGCCTGATTGATCTGCGATATGTGGACAGGGATGCGGTTTCGCCTGATCTTGGCCCATGGATCAAAATCAACGGTGGCCAGCGTGTACCGGCCCTGATCTTTATCAGCGAAGACAATTTTGAAGTGGCTCGATACGGCGAAAAAACGCTGGCCAAGATTCGCGATGAAGCGGCTAAACTCGACGGAACTTCTTGCTCACTGGGCTTTGCCAACAGCGTTGCCGACAACCTCAGGGCCGCAGTGGTCGCCGAATGGGTCGACCAGTTTGAGCGTGCCCAACTCATCCTCAGGCTCTCGGCCCGGTTACGTGAAAAATACGGAGATTGACTGGCCCTAAGTAACGGGCTGGAAACAACTTCCGCTTTTCTAGCCGATCTTGGCGATAGCCCCGGTTGGGTTCGATACGCGGAACCGGGGCAAGCGCCAAGTCCTGATAGATAAAACCAATTTTATGTAGGGTGGGATGAATCCCACCCTCTTCCAGTGCCCACTCAAGCCTAAAAATGGGGCGATTTTCTAGCCGGTTCTCGCGCTAGCCCCGGTGAATTGGTTGGCGTTAAAAACTTGTCCTGAACCACTTAGCCATCCGGTTCAATGATCAGCGTAACGACTTCTCCAGCCGTTCATTACAGCCACTTCTTCAGGGCTGAGCTCGCTGGTGGGCATTTCGGCAGGGTCGTCCATACGGGTGTTTTCAGGAGCAGGTACAGGCACGGTCCGGCCACAGTCCGGGCAACGACCATGCGACGGCATCGCGGCTTTTGCGATCACTTTCAGGCGTCGGCCACAGGGACAGAAGAATCGAACGAACCCATCAGATTTCTTGGGGCTCTCCAGAGGCTGTTTTTCCGAAGAGCTGATCCGAACACGAATCCGAGAGCCGCACCGATGGCACAAGACTTTGACGGTATCGGCCCCGGGAGCCGGTTCAAACAGAACTTCATTCCCACACCTGCATTTGACTTTTGACATTTTCAACCTGAATCCATTGCTGAGACCATTCGCCAATAACCCTTGATTCAAGAGTAGTTTAGCATGTTCTGAACAGGTGTGAAACAATCGGATTCGGGGATGTTCATTCTTTGCATCACGAACTGGTGTTTTGCGAATCCCGTCCGGTTTTGGAATAATGATTCAGATACGAGAGAAAATCCACATCCTCTAGCAGAACCGCCGGGTGGGTTTCATCCACTTGAGCGAAAACGTGCGGAGCCACGCCAGATATGACGACCAACGCCTGGACCGATCCTGAACTCGTCGCCAAACGCGACCGACTTGTCGAACTCATCCGATCCTATGGTCGGGTGGCCGTCGCCTATTCCGGCGGGGTGGACAGCACTGTCGTCGCCCAAGCCGCTTTTGAGGCACTTGGCGATCACTCAATCGCCGTCACTGCTGTTTCCGATAGCCTGGCCGCTGGCGAGCTTGAAGAAGCACAAGCCCTTGGCCGACAGATCGGGATCCGCCATAGAGTCATCAGAACCGAAGAATTTGCAGACCCGAATTATCTTCGTAACAACCCTGACCGCTGTTACTTCTGCAAAAGTGAGCTCTACGGAAGACTCTCCGGCCTGCTCAACCATCTCGACGCCGACGTAATCGTCTCAGGCGCTAATACGGACGATGCCGGCGACCACCGCCCGGGCATGCGTGCCGCATCAGAAAACAACGTCCGCCACCCGCTCCAGGAATGCTCGCTCAGCAAGGCCGACGTCCGCGACCTCGCCAAAGCCTGGGGCCTGCCCACCTGGGATAAACCCGCCACGCCGTGCCTCTCGAGCCGGATTGCTTATGGCGAAGTCGTGACTCCTGAAAAGGTTAGGATGATCGACGAAGGCGAACAGTGGCTCCGCGAACGCGGCCTGCGCGTCTGTCGCGTCCGTTATCACAAGGGCGACCTTGCCAGAGTCGAGATTCCGCTCGATGATCTACCCGCCTTCGCTGCCCCCGAGGTTCGCCTGGAACTCGTCAAAGTCTTCCGTGAACTTGGGTTTAAGTACGTCACACTTGACCTCGAAGGGTTTCGCTCCGGCTCGAACAACGCCGTGGTCCCAACCGACTTGCTTCAGATCCCTTCAAAGGTTCTGAACTATAAGAGTTAAAAGCACTTAGCGGTGTACTGAGGCTGGTGACACAGAAGAATCAGGCGGCGCTAAAAACGTCGCCGATTCCACATCTAAGATCAATCGAAATCGATAGATGGCATACACTTCCATATCAAGTTCATCTCTATTTCAAAAAGCCTTCAAATGTCCCACCAAAATCAAGCCACAACGCCCGCCATCAGTCGCCCTGATTACACCCTTTCAGCCAGCGAGGCCGCCTTCGAGCGAGCCTGCCGCGTAATCCCCGGCGGAGTGAACAGCCCTGCCCGTGCCTTTGGAGCGGTAGGCGGCAAGCCTCCGTTTATGAAGCGTGCCGAGGGGGCTTATCTGTGGGACATTGATGGTCATCAATATATCGACTATATCGGGTCGTGGGGCCCGATGATTCTCGGGCACGGTAACCCGCAAGTCCTGAAATCAGTAAGAGATACGTTAGAAGACGGTACATCGTTTGGAGCACCCACCGAACGTGAGGCCGAGATCGCCGAACTGGTGGCCTCTGTGGTGCCTTCCATCGAGATGTGCCGGTTTGTATCGAGCGGAACTGAAGCCGCGATGTCGGCTGTCAGACTCGCTCGAGGCGTGACAGGTCGCCATAAGATCGTCAAAATGACTGGCCATTATCACGGACACGTCGATTCTCTCCTGGTTCAGGCCGGTTCGGCAGCTACCACTTTGGGTGCCCCAAACAGCCCCGGAGTGACTCCAGGTGCCGTCGTAGATACCCTGCTCTGCCCATTTAACGATATTGAGGCGATTCAGGAGCTGTTTCGTCAGCATCCGGATCAGATTGCGGCGGTTCTTCTCGAACCAGTGGCCGGTAATATGGGACTCGTACCGCCCCGCTCGGATTATCTTGAGCAACTTCGGGAGATCACTGAGAAATCTGGAACGATTCTGATGTTCGACGAAGTCATGACGGGCTTTCGTCTGGCCTTGGGCGGAGCTCAGGAACGTTATGGAGTGACGCCTGATCTGACGGCCCTCGGAAAAATTATCGGCGGCGGCCTCCCAGCGGCGGCTTATGGGGCCAGCAAGCAGATCATGGGGCAAGTCAGCCCATCAGGTAAAGTCTTTCAAGCAGGGACTTTATCAGGAAATCCACTGGCCATGGCGGCTGGTATGGAGACAGTCAGAATTCTGAAAGAGACGAACCCTTATCCGTATCTGGAACAGATCACGAGCCAACTAGAAGAAGGCTTGACGAAGGTTTGTCACGACCTCAAGGTTCCAGCACGGGTACAACGCGTGGGAAGTATGATTACACTCTTCTTTAATGATGAACCTGTATGGAATTATGAAGACGCCAAGCGCTCTGATACGGCTCTTTTTGGAAGATTCTTCTGGGAGATGCTGGCCAGAGGGGTTTATCTCCCATGTTCACAATTTGAGGCGGCTTTTGTTTCGGTGAGACATACGGAATCGGACATTCAGGAAACGATCAAGGCAGCTGGTGACTCGCTGAAAGCAATCTTTGGGAAATGAATGTAGAACTATGTATGATAGGTGGTTAGATCAGGAATACGAAACGGAATCAGAGAGTGGATCGGTAAATAATGGGTAAATGAGAGGTAGGGAATGGGCAAAATGAAGAAGTCATGGAATAAAAAAATCCGAAGTAATCATGAAGGAATCGTTGACATGTGGGAGTCAGTCTGGTAATATTCGACACTCCGCATCGATAGCGGTGTTTTTGAGAACGTCTAAGCCAGGCCATTCAAGACAACGCGTCGAGAGAGCCTGGTTTATTGAGGTGAGATGTCTGAGACAAGGGCGCTAATAAGCGTAACGGGGATATGAGTAACGACCGCATCCGGATTCGAATGGAAGCCTACGATCACACGATTTTGGACCAATCCGCCAAAGAGATCGTGGAAACTGCTCGACGTACGGAAGCCCAGGTTCACGGACCAATTCCGTTGCCAACCCGGATTGAACGATACACAGTGTTGCGTAGCCCGCACATTGACAAGAAATCACGCGAACAGTTCGAAATTCGGACCCACAAGCGTTTGATTGATATTGTTCTGCCGACAAACAAAACGATTGATGCACTGAACAAACTCAGTCTGCCTGCTGGCGTTGATATCAAGATCAAAGCTGGTCCAAGTGGTAGCTGATAAAGATTGATTATTCACTGACAAGTCAGTAGAATGATTCAGAAGGTAAGTGGTTGGTAAAAACCGCATCGAGAATGAAACCTACGTCAACATGACGTATGAAGTCACCTCGGCTTGTGAGAACAAGAGCGGAGATCGTAACTCTGGCAAAAATTTGCCCGCTGACAGTCCTAAACGTCAGATGAAGCTTTGACAAAAGCTTGTCTGGGGGATGATGAAGCGAAAAGAGATCGATCAAACAGGTATGAAGTGAGGAATACGACAACTCTGCGTATGAGTGATCGTGATCCTGGGAGTAATGGACGATGAATGTAGGACTGTTGGGCCGTAAGATCGGCATGACACAGATATTCCAGGAAGATGGTACAATTGTACCAGTCACAGTTCTGGAATGTGGACCTTGCACGGTACTGCAACTGAAGACTGAGGAACGCGACGGTTATTCCGCGATCCAGATGGGCTTTGCAGACAAACGTCGCAAGAGTGCAACGGCTGCTGAACGTGGCCATGCGAAATTGGCTGAATCAGAACCAAAGAAATTCGTTCGCGAAATTCGTCAGGAAAATGCCGCCGGTTTGGAAGGCATTGAGATTGGTAAGATTCTCACCGTCGATCAATTCAGCGAAATTCGAAGCGTTGACGTGATAGGCATCAGTAAGGGCCGCGGATTCGCTGGTGTTATTAAGCGCCACGGATTCAAAGGTCTTCGTGCTACTCACGGTGTGAAGCGTATGCACCGTCACCCAGGTTCCAGCGGACCATCCGCTGACCCGTCCCGTACCTTTCCAGGTGTGAAAAAGCCAGGACATTATGGTGTGGCACGTGTGACTGCTAAAAATCTTAAGGTGGTCAAAATCGATCTCGAATCGAACCTGCTGCTGGTGAAGGGCGCTGTTCCTGGCCCTAACGGCGCATTTGTCACGATTCGCCAATCGGTCAAGGCATGATCGCTTTGGTACACCTGTACTCGAAATCATTCGTCATCGTGAGAACCCGGTCATGTTGAGTCTTCCAGTTTTCAATACAAAGGGCGAGAAAATCGGCGAAGAGTCGATTGATCCCGCCATCCTCGGTGGTCATGTCAATAAGCAACTGCTTCACGATGTGGTCTTGATGTACCAAGCCAACCGTCGCGTTGGTACGGTGAACACCAAAGGCCGTTCTGACGTTGCTGGCAGTGGCAAGAAATTATTCCGCCAAAAAGGTACGGGTAATGCCCGTGTTGGTGCCAAGCGTACGAACAAGCGTGTTGGCGGCGGTGTGGCATTTGCCCGCCGGAATCGTGATTACACATACACGATGCCTAAGAAGGCTGTTCGTCTTGCAACTCGGATGGCTCTGCTCTCAAAGATTGAAGATCATCAGGTCTTGATCCTTGATGGCCTGAATCTGACCGAGCCAAAGACTCAGGTCGTCGCTCGAGCTCTTGCAGCCCAGCAACGCCCTGATATTGCCAAGTACGAGACAGCTAACAAAACTCAGGCAGCCAAGCAAACGCTGGGTACAGCGACTTTGCTGATCGGTCTGCATGAGCACGACCCAAATTTCTACAAATCAGCACGCAATATTGAAGGCGTGAAGATATCACCAGTCAGCGACTTCAACGCACTTGACATTCTCAAGCAGCGTTACCTAGTTCTGACACGAGAAGCTTTTGGTAAACTGAAGCAACTCGCCGAACAACCTGTGATCCGCCGCCCAGTCGCGGCTGTGGAGGCCTGAGTATAACTATGGTCACACTTCGAAGACCGCCACAATACACGCGTTCTGGACCTGTACTTGAGCCATACCAAGTACTACTTCGTCCGTTGATCACAGAAAAGGCTACCTTTGCAGCTGAGCGTTACAACGCTTACACTTTTCAAGTGAATCAACTGGCGACCAAAACAGAAATCAAGAATGCTGTTGAGATTCTGTTTGACGTTAAGGTTGTTGACGTTCGGACTGTCAATCGTCTTGGTAAGAAACGTCGTTATAAAACACGTGTTGGCATGACAAGTGGCTTCAAGAAAGCCGTTGTAAAGCTGTCGACCGAACACCGTATTGACTTCTATTGATACTCGCCGCCGATGGCAGTTCAAATCAGCATTCCTAACAGGTGATTCATGGGTATCAAGTATTACAAACCGACGACAGCAGGACGACGTAACGCGTCGGTCTCTGACTTCGCGGAGTTGACAGATAAAAATAAGAAGCCGGAAAAAAGTCTCGTCACCACGATGAAGAAGCGTGCTGGTCGAAACAACCAGGGTTTCATTACAGTACGATCACGCGGTGGTGGATCACGTCGGATGTACCGTATGGTCGACTTTAAAAGAGTGGACTTCGACGGTATTGCCGGGACAGTGACTCACATCGAATACGATCCAAATCGATCGGCTCGGATTGCACTGGTTCAGTTTGAGAACGGTAAGAAGAGTTACATCCTAGCTCCTGAAGGTCTGGCTGCTGGTGCGATCGTAGGATCAGGTCCAACAGCTGAACCGAAGCTTGGTAACTGTCTTCCTCTCTCGAAGATCCCAACCGGGATGTCGATTCACAATATCGAGATCGTTCCTGGTTCTGGTGGTAAATTATGTCGTTCTGCAGGTTGTGCCGCCACACTCACTGCTCGTGAAGGTGCATGGGCCCAGATTACTTTACCATCAGGTGAAGTACGACGGTTCTCATCCGCTTGCCGTGCAACGATTGGTGTGCTGGGCAACTCAGACCACATGAATATCCGCATCGGTAAAGCTGGTAGAGCCAGACATATGGGTATTCGACCTCACGTTCGTGGCGTAGCCATGAACCCACATGATCACCCGATGGGTGGTGGTGAAGGTCGGACATCAGGTGGACGTCACCCATGTAGCCGGACAGGTGTACTGGCTAAGGGTGGTAAGACACGTAAACCTCGTAAGCCATCTAACGGCATGATTGTCAAACGACGTCGTTCCGTGCGTTATGGCCAACTCAAGGTCTAATTCACAACGGAACTGAATCAGGAGATTCATCTTGTCGAGATCACTGAAAAAAGGGCCGTATGTTGATGAGCGGCTCTACGAAAAGGTTGAGAAAGCAGAAGCTGGTGGAAATCGCGAAGCGATCAAGACTTGGGCACGTGCCTGCACGATTGTTCCAGAGTTTGTAGGTCGAAACTTTGCGATCCACAACGGTAAAACATTCATCAAATTGTATGTGACTGAAGACATGGTAGGTCACAAATTAGGCGAGTTTGCCCCAACTCGGATATTCCGAAGTCACGGCGGCAAGGCCAAGGGCAAGAAGTGATTCTAAATCACTTTAACAAGCGAGCAAGCTAATGGTTTACAACGCACAGCACAGATTTGCTCGGATCTCGTCCCGGAAGGTCAAGCCGGTCCTGGATTTGATCCGTAATAAGTACGCCGATGATGCCTTGGACATTCTCAAGCACCTGCCGCACAGGTCGGCCCGGATGATTGAGAATGTTCTGAAGAGCGCGATGGCCAACGCTGAAGATCAAGGTATCCGTGACCCAGGTGATCTTTTGATCATTGATGCTCGCGGTGACGGTGGACCCATGATGAAACGCATCATGACCCGCAGTCGTGGCATGGCGAATACGATTCGTCGTCGCTCCAGTCATATTTCGATTGGACTCGGCGATCTTTCTGCCGTGTTAGAGGATTGACACCAAAAGACACTCGAGGAGTTTCAGCACGATGGGTCAGAAAGTCAATCCTACGGGATTCCGAGTTGGTGTGATGGAAGACTGGCGTAGCCGCTGGTACGCCACCAAGCAAGAATTTAAAGATCTTCTAGGTGAAGATTTCAAGATTCGCAAATTCATCAAGCAATACTACGGTAACATTCACCACCGTGAAAAGTTTCGTGGTAATAAGGAAGACGCCCCTGTGAACGCAGGGATTCCTAAGGTTGAGATTGAGCGAACTCGCGATGCTGTGAAGGTGATCGTTTTCACAGCCAGACCTGGTATCATCATTGGTCGTAAGGGAACTGAAGTCGAACGTCTTCAGGAACGCCTTCAGGCCCTGACAGGTCGTCGTATTGAGATCAAAATTGAAGAAGTGGCTCGTCCTGAGGTCAATGCCCAGCTAATCAGCGAGGATATTGCTGAACAGCTTCAAAAGCGTGGCAGTTTCCGTCGGACAATGAAGCGGGCCATCGAAAACACTATGGGCAATGGTGCCAAGGGTATAAAGGTTCTCCTTGCAGGTCGTCTGGGCGGAGCGGAAATGAGTCGCTCGGAACAGGCTTCACAAGGATCGATTCCTCTATCGACTCTGCGTGCACGTATTGACTATGGATTTGCTGAAGCGAAGACCGCCCAGGGCCACATTGGCATCAAAGTCTGGGTGAACACGGGCGACTATCTCGAAAAGGACGATTCCTATGCCAATGATGCCAAAGCGGGTCAAGTACCGAAAAACCCAAAAAGGCCGAATAAAAGGTAATGCAACGAGAGGCAATTTTGTTGCCTTTGGTGAGTACGGTCTCCAAGTTCTAGAGCCTGGAAAGATCTCGGCACAGACACTTGAAGCAGGCCGTATCGTTGCAAGTCAGTCAGTTAAGGGCGGTGGTCGGCTTTATATCCGGGTCTTCCCTCATAAGAGCGTAACAGCAATTCCTGCTGAAACGCGGATGGGTAAAGGTAAGGGTGAAGTTGAGTACTGGGCCGCTGTTGTCAAACCAGGCACTATCATTTATGAATTGGCTGGTATCAGTGAAGATGTGGCCCGTGCTGCTCTAGCACGTATTGCTTACAAGCTTCCTATGGCCTGTCGTTTTGTCACCCGTAGACCTACACTCTGACGCTTGAGTATTTGAGATCCAGACATGAGCAAGCCTAAAGCACTTAGAGAGCAGTCATCGGAACAACTTCAGTCATCGATAGCTGAAGCACAGAACCAACTCTTTCGGTTACGTATCCAACGACAAACCGAACGTCTTGAAGCTCCCAGCGAAATCATCAAAGCCCGTCGTGAAATCGCTCGTATCAAGACAATTCTCCGAGAACGCGAACTTGCAGCCAGCAAGTGAGTCTTCTGACGAGACAATGTGATAAATTAACAAGTCAGCATGAGCCTGAGATCAGAGGAAGAAAGTCATGAGTTCCGCCGCACTGCCGATTCGCGGCAATCGCAGAACAGAAATCGGAGTGGTCACCTCCGACAAGACGACCAAAACACGTCGTGTTGAAATCGATCGTTTGGTCCCTCACCCTAAGTATGGGAAATTCCAACGTCGTCGTACCGTGGCCATTGCTCATGATGAAGAGCAGATTAGCCATGAGGGAGATTTGGTCGAAGTTGTTGAAACACGACCAATTTCTAAGACGAAACGTTGGCGAGTCATTCGAGTCATTCGTCCCTCTAAGTCCGCTATCACCGAAACGACTGGATCTTGATCCATTCACTTTCTGATCAAGCAATGAGGAGTATCCGATGATTCAAATGCAGTCCCGACTAGATGTGGCTGACAACACAGGTGCCAAAGAAGTTATGTGCTTCAAGGTACTTGGTGGCAGTGCAAGCCATTACAAACGACGTAGTGCTGGAATTGGTGATGTGATCATCGCCAGTGTGAAGAAGGCGTCACCAGGGAGTGATGTCAAAGCTGGAGATGTGGTAAGATGCGTAATCGTTCGATTACGAAATCAGACACGTCGTCCAGATGGTTCTTATGTCAAGTTCGACCGTAACGCAGTCGTACTCATCAATAATGATGGGGAACCTCGTGGTACACGGATTTTCGGTGCAATTGCCCGTGAACTTCGTGAACGCCAATTCACCAAGATCATCAGCCTGGCCCCCGAAGTGGTCTGAGCATTCTCCAGAAGGTCAATGAGTCATGTTGATTCGTAAAGACGATCAGGTCGTCGTGATCACCGGGGATGACAAAGGCCCCGAACCTCGTAAGGTGATCAAAGTTCTTAAGGAACGTAATAAAGTTCTCGTCGAAGGCGTGAACCGGGTTTACAAGCACCTTAAGCCAAGTGCTAAAAATCAGCAGGGTGGTCGGCTTTCCAAGGAAATGCCTGTCGCTGTATCGAATGTCATGTTCTACAATGCGGATCTGAAAAGACCCGTTCGACTTGGCATCCGTATCAACGAAAACGGCCAGAAAGAACGTTTCTGCAAGGTCTCAAACAAGTCCCTGGGCGCAATCGGTAAGGCAAAACCTACTCGGGTTTCTGCTAAATCAGCCCCGAAGAGTGAGTAAAACCGGCCATGGCTCGTTTGTACGAACAATACAATAAGACGATCGCTGAAACGATTCAAAAGAAATTCAATATTTCGAATCGTCTGGCAGTTCCCCGTCTTGAGAAGATCGTTATCAACATGGGTGTCGGTAAGGCCACTCAGGACAAAAATATCCTGGAACAAGCCACTGATAACCTGACAAAGATCGCTGGTCAGAAGCCGGTTACGACCAAAGCTAAAACATCTGTTGCTGGATTTCGTCTCCGAGAAGGAAACGCAATCGGAACGAAGGTCACACTTCGTGGGGCACGCATGTATGAGTTCCTTGATCGACTGGTGGCTGTCGCTCTACCCCGGATTCGTGACTTTCGCGGTATTAATCCGAACAGCTTTGATGGTCACGGCAACTATAGTCTGGGTATCAGTGAGCAGGTGATCTTTCCTGAGATTGATGCGGACAAAATCCAGCACACTTTAGGAATGGACATCACTATCGTCACGAGCGCCAAGACTGACGATCATGCACGTGAGCTTCTGACTGCTTTTGGCATGCCTTTCCGACAACCCGGTCAACGTGCCGGCGGCAAATGATATACCCACAGGTGCATTGAACCATGTCAACGAAAGCCAAATTTCTAAAATCTCTTGCGACACCCGAATTCAAGGTGCAGCATCGTAACCGTTGCCAACTATGCGGTCGCCCTCGTGGCTACTACCGCAAATTCGGCCTATGTCGAATCTGTCTCCGGAAGATGGCCCACCAAGGTCTGATTCCGGGTATGAAAAAAGCCAGCTGGTAATTCCGCACAAATATTTCCAGGCATCTTTTGGAACCCATCATGACGACTATCGACAGACGATAGTGACTCATGGTGAGGAATCGAGGCGACAACTTCCATGATGACCGACCCGATAGCAGACATGCTTACTCGAATTCGGAACGCAGTTCGTATCGAAAAACCTTATGTTTCTATGCCAACTTCGGCCATGCGCCGTGGTATTGCACAGACCCTTCGTGAAGAAGGTTACATCTGGGATTTTGAAGAGATTGAAACAACTCCCGCTAAGACCCTTCAGATCCATCTCAAATATGGCCCTAATGGCGAACGCCTGATCTCTAAGATCGACCGCGTTTCCAAACCAGGTTGCCGTGTTTATGCCGGATACAAAGAACTGAAACCGATCCTCTCCGGACTCGGCATTCAGATTCTCAGTACTCCTAAAGGCATTCTCAGCGATCGTCAGGCACGTACCGCCAAAGTTGGTGGTGAAGTACTGGCAATGGTTTATTGATCGGTCACAGGTTCATATAAGAGGTATCAGAAATGTCGAGAATTGGTCGAAAACCTGTGCCCGTACCAGGCGGCGTGAAAGTGGCCGTTACGGGTCAAGATGTTCAAGTTGAAGGCCCTAAAGGCAAGCTTCAGCTTGCTGTTCACCCTTTGATCACAGTGGTGATGGGTGACGAGGGTAAAGAGATCCTTGTTCAACGTTCTAATGATGAACGTGAGAGCAGAGCTCTTCATGGGCTGATGCGAAGCCTTGTGAATAACATGGTGGTGGGTGTGAGCCAGGGTTTCATCAAGAAGCTCGAAATCCAGGGTGTGGGTTATCAAGCTCAACTCAAGGGTAAGCAGGTTGCACTTCAGGTAGGGTTTGCAAATCAGATTGTACTTGAACCCCCTGAAGGTGTTACTGTGACACTGGCTGACCCAACCCACATGACCATATCGGGTGCTGATAAGCAAGCCGTTGGTCAGTTTGCTGCCGTGGTACGGAAGTCACGCCCTCCGGAACCTTACAAGGGTAAGGGTATCCGTTATGAAGGTGAAGTCGTCCGTCGTAAGGCTGGTAAAGCCTTCGGCTCCAAGTAATATTCTATCTCTTTTTCCAGCCGGCGCTGCCGATCCGGTCGGACATCGGGTGGCCTGAGCCCCGGGAAGGAAGTTCATCGTGAGTGAAAAAACGATCGCAGTTGTAAGAAGGCGTCGTCGTCAGCTACGGACTCGTAAGCGATTACATGGGACAGAAGAACGCCCTCGTCTTGCGATTTTCCGCAGTTCGAAGCATATCTATGTTCAGTTGATCAATGATGATCTGGGTGTCACACTGGTAGCCGCCAGTTCTTTGGACCCAGAAATCCGCAAGTCTCTGACCTATGGTGGTAACAAAGCTGCTGCTGGTATAATCGGCAAAACAATTGCCGAACGTGCCAAGCAAAAAGGTTTGTCAGCCATTTGCTTTGATCGCCGCGGATATCGCTATCATGGTCGTGTAGCTGCCTTGGCTGACGCGGCTCGTGAAGGTGGCTTGCAGTTCTAAAAGTCCATCAATCCGGCCTTCGTATGTGCTATACGAACGATTCTGACACCGGCAAACCAAAGATATAACTCGACGGATGATACAATATAATGTCTAGCGAAACGAGAGAGAAAGACGGTTGGATTGAGAGCGTCGTATCCATCCGTCGCTGTTCAGCAACTGTGAAAGGTGGACGTCGTTTCACCTTCAATGCCCTGGTCGTCATAGGTGACGGTCGTGGTACGATCGGATGGGGTTACGGTAAGGCGAACGAAGTTCCTCCCTCTGTGGACAAAGGCGTTAAAGACGCCAAGAAGCAACTTAAAAAGGTTCTTCTTAAAGGTGGTACGATTCCTCACAGAGTCGAAGGTCGTTTCGGAGCTAGCCGAGTGGTGATGCTTCCAGCGAATCCTGGTACAGGTGTTATTGCTGGCGGAGCCGTTCGTGCGGTTGTTCAGGCTGTCGGTGTGACTGACATTCTGACCAAGTGCTATGGTTCCACCAATAAGCTCAACCTTGTCAAAGCCACGATTAATGGTCTGACCAAGTTACGTACTAAAGAAGATATCGCCCGTCTACGTGGCGTGGAGCTGTAAGCCATGCAGATACATGACGTCAACACAGATGTCCAGACATACAAAAAACGTAAACGAGTCGGTCGTGGTATCGGCTCCGGTCATGGTAAGACAGCTTCAAAAGGCCATAAAGGTCACTCCTCACGTCAGGGCTTTAAATTAAGCCCACTGTTTGAGGGTGGTCAAACTCCTTTGATCCGTCGTATTCCAAAGCGTGGCTTCAACAATGGCGATTTTCGTCGGATTTTCGCTGAAGTCAAGATCGGTGATCTTGATCGGGTGTTCAACGCTGGTGATATCGTCGACGAAGCTGCTTTGCGTGCCAAAGGTCTGGTCAAAGGTCGACAGGATTACGGCGTAAAGATCCTTGCCAATGGCGAGATCACAAAAGCCCTGACTGTGACTGTTGAAAAATTCACAGGTGCAGCAGCTGAAAAGATCACCAAAGCTGGTGGTCACGCAATCGTCAAAGCTGACTGATTGTCATTCATCAAATCTGATCGCAGGTGAGATTCCTGACCTGCGATTAACATTGTTCTACACTATTCAGTCCCATACCGTTTGACCGAAGGTCGAGTGCACCGTGGAAAAACTTGCCACGATTCTATTCCGCGTGCCAGAACTTCAGCGCAAGATTCTGATCACTCTCGGATTCTTGGCTTTGTTCCGGATAGGTTCGTACATCCCACTTCCGATTGTGAATCAAGAGAAGCTTCAGCAACTCAGCGAGCAACTCAGTCAGACATCGGCAGGACGAGTAATGGCAACCGTTGCTATGTTTGGCGGAACACAGATTGGTATGAGTACGATCTTCGGCCTCGGAATCATGCCCTATATTTCCGCATCAATTATCTTTCAGTTACTGGGATCAATAGTCCCAAGTCTTGAAGCGATGCTGAAAGAGGGTGAAAGTGGCCGTCGACGTATCAATGAGTACACTCGTTATGCTGCTGTGATTCTCTGTTTTATCCAATCCGCTTTCTGGGTCAGGTACATGATGTTCTCCATGGATATCGTACCTGAGGTCAATAAGAATGTCTGGGATGGCATGGTGAGCGTTTTCATCATGACTGCCGGCACAATCTTTTTGATGTGGATTGGTGAACAGATTGATGAATTTGGGATCGGTAACGGAATCAGTCTGATAATTATGGCTGGAATTCTGACTCGTATGCCGAGTTCGATTTTCAAGCTTTTGATGAACAGCACATTTCAGTTGACACCCGAACCTGGCAAATATGGGATTCTGGTCCCGATCATCCTTGTCGCACTGTTCGTGGCGGTGGTGATTGGTGTGATAGCAATCACTGAAAGTCAGCGTCGTATCCCAACTCAGTCTGCCAAGCATGTTCGTGGCCGACGCGTTTATGGGGGTACTCGGCAGTATCTGCCTTTAAAAGTCAATCAATCAGGTGTGATGCCGATCATTTTTGCATCCAGTCTTTTGATGTTTCCACTCTTTATCCTTTCAGGTCTAGAGCAAGCCACTGCCCCCCTACTGGCGAGTGAAAGTGTCTTGAAAAGCGGATTTGCCGGTATGATTCGTGAACTCTCGAATGCATTCCGTAATCATGGATATCTCTACACGATGTTTTACGTCGTGCTGATTTATTTCTTCTGCTATTTCTGGACCGCGATCATGTTCAACCCCAAGGACGTGGCTGACAACCTTAAAGATTATGGAAGTTTCATCCCTGGATATCGTCCAGGTGCTCGAACTGCAAATTATCTTGAGAAGGTGATGCTTCGAATCACTTATGTTGGTGCAGCATTCCTTAGTCTTGTTGCTGTGATTCCTTCGCTAATTCAAGCCGGTCTGAATGTGGATTACGACATTGCATCTTTCCTGGGTGGTACGGGACTACTGATTGTGATCAGTGTCTGTGTGGATTTGATCCAGAAGATCGATAGCCACTTGATCATGGGGAACTACTCAGGCCTGATGGGCCGCAAGTGATCATCTACCATGAATAATCCTTTGGGCTGGCTGGGTAAATCTGTCTCTGAAGGCGTTCGATCTCGAACTGTTCGTCATCGTTCCACTGTGCAGCTCAAAAGTGCACGGGAATTGGGATTGATGAGGGATGCTGGTCGAATTGTTGCTCAGGCACTTGATAAGGTTCGTCAAGCAGTCATACCAGGCGTAACGACAGGTGAACTGAATCGGTTGGTTGCGGAACATTTTGATTCCGTTTCAGCTGTACCACTTTTTAAAGGCGTCCCTTCTTCGATGAAGGGTAAGCCTTCATTTCCAGCCGTGGTTTGTGCGAGTGTCAATGAACAGGTCGTTCACGGTGTACCGGGATCACGTGTACTTAAAGAAGGTGACGTGATTTCGATTGACACAGGATGTCGTTTGAATGGTTGGTGTGGCGATTCAGCGTACACATTTGCGGTAGGAAATATTTCTGCTGAGAAGCAGCGATTACTTGATGTCACTCGCGAGACACTTGCGATTGCCATTGAGACGATGAAGACGGCCAAGACCTGGTCGGTAGTAGCACATGAGATGGAGATTTATGTACGTCGACATGGCATGTCAGTGATTGAACAATTTGTTGGTCACGGGATAGGCCAGACGATGCATGAAGAGCCACAGGTACCGAACTATGTCAGTGAAAGTCTGCGTAAGCAGGATTTCTTGTTGGAGCCGGGCTTGGTTCTGGCGATTGAACCGATGGTTGCATTGGGAACCAAGAACGTGCGAGTATTGCCGGATGGCTGGACAGTCGAGACGACTGACCGTCGTGCGGCAGCCCATTTCGAACATACGGTGGCGATGACTTCCGATGGGCCTCGAATCCTGACATTGTTGGAAGGTTGATGAATTCTAACCGGGCTTGCGTTGAGATGGGTATGTGTGATAGACTATTGAGCTTTGCGGTTCCAATGGTCGTCAATCCGTCGCGAGTTCGATCCGTATCGCAGTAAGACAGCATTGTTCCAGTAGAGGTGGTGAATCATGAAGGTGCGTGCCAGTGTGAAGCGGATCTGCGACCAGTGTAAAATTGTTCGTCGCAGGGGAAAAGTGTTTGTGATATGCGAGAATCCGCGTCACAAGCAACGTCAAGGTTGAGCATCACAAACAAACTCTGAACAGATCTGACGGAGATCGGACGACATGCCTCGTATATTGGGTGTTGATATTCCCAACGACAAAAAAACGTCGATTTCGCTGCGTTATATTTACGGCATAGGTTCATACCTTGCTGAACAAGTATGCGAGCGGACATCGATCGACCCAAACAAGCCAGCACGCGAACTGACAGAAGAAGAACTGGCCAAACTGGCCGGCCTTCTTGACAACGAGTATGTTGTTGAAGGCCAGTTGCGTCGGCAAGTTCAACAATCGATTGCTCGCTTACGCGAAATCGCTTGCTACCGTGGAATTCGCCACCGTCGCAGCCTTCCTGCTCGCGGCCAGCGCACCCGTACCAATGCCCGTACCCGTAAGGGACCACGGAAAACGGTTGCCGGGAAAAAGGGCGTCAAGGACATGCGTTAAGACGCCTTATCCAGGCGTTGGGCCGTGCTGCTTAAGTACGGCCTCAAACTTTCCAAATCAATTCGGTGTCGATTCTCCAGGAGTTTTCAAAAGTGGCCAAGGCCAAGAAGCGCAAAACGCGGCGTAATGTCAGCCGAGCTATTGTGCATATCAAATCGACGTTCAATAATACTCTGGTGACAGTTACGGATCCTAACGGGGACACACTGTGCTGGGCCAGTTCCGGTACAGTCGGTTTCAAGGGCAGTCGCAAGAGCACACCATTTGCCGCTCAGCGAGCCGCCGAAACCGTTGCCAATACGGCCGGTAAGTTTGGTGTCAAAGAAGTGGAAGTCAAGGTCAAGGGACCTGGTGCAGGACGTGATAGTGCCATTACGGCCATTCATGCTTCTGGTCTCACGATTAAAGCGATCGAAGACGTCACCCCATTGCCGCACAACGGCTGCCGTCCACCTAAGAAGCGACGCGTCTAAGTCTCGTACCGCTTCTTCAGGTTCATCATTCTCATTCATGAATCGGTCGTGGCCCTTGTCGGCCGCAAGATAGACAAAGGTGTTCAATAGACTATGGGACGTTATATCGGGCCGGTCTGCCGGCTGTGCCGTCGCGAAGGTGTTAAGCTTTTCCTGAAAGGCACACGTTGCAATTCAGGGAAATGTGCGATTGATCGTCAGCGCGGTATTCCAGGTATGCACAAACTTCGCCGCAGCAAAGCGAGCGAGTATGCTGTCCGCCTGAGAGAGAAGCAAAAGGTCAAACGATACTACGGTATCTTTGAGCGTCAGTTCCGTAATTATTACGATGAAGCCACTCGCAGACCCGGTAACTCAGGTGCCGCCCTCCTGGCACTGATCGAGCGTCGGTTAGACAACGTGGTGACCCGTCTTGGCTTTGCCCAAAGCCGTAAGCAGGCTCGCCAGTTGATCACCCACGGGCACTTTCAGGTTAACGGCCGCAAGCTTGATATTCCGAGCTATCTGGTTCGACCTGGCGACACCATCAAAGTCAAGGACCGTGAAGCTTCCAAGAAACTTGCTGAGCATGTTCTCGTTCACGAGAGCGGTCCAGCGATCCCTTCCTGGCTTGACCGTCTGGGCACCGAACCTCCTGAAGGACGTGTTTCACGACTTCCTGGTTCGGAAGATCTATCGGGTGAATTCAACGCCCAGCTCATCATCGAGTTGCTCAGCCGTTGATTCCGATTTGTTGATGAAGATCTGGCCGCTTGGCTTGTCAGCCGAACGGCTTTATCTGTCTGGCGTCGCCTGACGCTGAGGTCTCCATCACGAATACCCTGTGAGTCGAACACCTTTTGGACTTCGGAGTTCACACGATGCGAATTCGCTGGCGCGGTCTGGAACTTCCCAGCAGAGTTGAATGCGATCGTCATACCCTTACCGATAATTTCGGCGAGTTCCACGTCGAACCGTTCGAGCGGGGTTTTGGTCATACGGTCGCGAATAGTCTTCGACGAGTACTTTTATCGAGCTTGGAAGGCAGTGCAGTCACCAAGATTAAATTCCATGGTGTCCAACACGAATACAGCTCGGTTCCCGGTATGGTTGAAGATGTGACCGATCTGGTATTGAACCTCAAGGGATTGGTGGTAAAAAACCACTCTGAACATCCTCGGGTCATCCGGATCGAGCGGAACAAGAAAGGTGTTGTTCGGGCTTCCGATATCCTAACGGATGAATCGGTTGAAATTATTGAGCCTGAGCATCACCTCTGCACCTTGACAGAAGACATTGATTTCCATCTTGAGATGACTGTTGAAAATGGCCGTGGCTATCGCCCTGCCGCTGAAGGTCATACCGATGAGCTTGAAATTGGTGCGATCCCTGTGGATGCCATTTTCAGCCCTGTCCGTCGTGTTGAGTATCGAATTCTCGAAACTCGCGTTGGTCAACGCACCAACTACGACAAGCTGGTTCTGAAAATCTGGACCAACGGTGTCATTGGACCTGAGATGTCGCTTGTGGAGTCTGCCAAGATTCTGCGTAAGCACCTCAATCCATTCGTGCAGTATTTTGAGCCTGGTCCGGGGCTCCCGATCTCTTCTGGCTCAGGTGAATCGTTTGCTGGTGCCTCACCACAAATGGATCTGATTCGCCACAAGCTTGATATGAGCCTCGCTGAACTCGACCTTTCAGTTCGGGCCACCAATTGCCTTGAAAGCGAAGGGATCACCACCGTTCGCGACCTTGTCAGCCGATCAGAAGATCAGTTGCTCACGGTCCGGAACTTCGGTGAGACCACACTCAAGGAAGTCAAGAACAAGTTGAGCGATCATGGCCTCGTGTTGGGTATGGACATGGCCAGCATTCGCTGATTGATCAAGTAAGTATTAATGACCCTCTGAAATCGTTCACTGGGTCATTTCATCAAACCAATCCGATCGAATTAGGATCCAGTGGGGTTTAGTCATGCGGCACAGAATCGCCGGAACGAAGCTGAAACGTGAACCTGAGCACCGCAACATGCTGTTGCGTAACCTCGCAACATCGGTTCTGGAGCATGGTCGTATCACTACGACTCTGGCCAAGGCGAAGGCCACACAACCTGTTGTTGAACAACTGATTACGCTTGCCAAAGGTGGCTGGGACCTAAATAAGTTCCGTCGCGTTTTGACAGTTGTGACCAAAAAGGACGTCGCCTGGCGACTGTTCAAAGAATATACGGACTCTGACGAGAAGACTCAGAAGGCGATCGGTGCCCGGTTTGCAAATCGTAATGGTGGATACACCCGTATCTACAAACTTGCCAAAGTGCGGCAGGGCGATTGCTCACAAATGGCCGTTATCAGCCTTCTTGGTGAAAATGAAGTCGTTTCGGCCTCTACGACCATTGCACCAGTCGTTGCCTCTGAATAACTTCTGATTTGTCCCTGACATCACAGAATCTAAAAGCCGACCGAATCAGGTCGGCTTTTTTTCTAGACTTTGTCTAAGGAATCATCGCATCATGAGTAACTCTCCACAGTCCGATCCATCTTGTTTGTTCTGTAAAATCTCGGATGGACGTATCCCCAGCCAACGTATTTATGCGGATGATTTCTGCACAGCCTTTCTTGACATCAACCCTGTCAATCACGGTCACGTATTGATTGTTCCGCGTCATCATCACAAAGACATCACAGAGCTCCCCTCTGAGGTTGCTTCTCAGGTGGCCAAGGTTTTGCCGATACTCGCAAAAGCTGTTGTTCGTGCCACTGGTGCCGATGGGTTCAATGTGATAATCAATAATGGTGCTGTCGCTGGTCAGACCATTTTTCATGGTCACTGGCACATCATCCCACGATTTCATGACGACTCTGTGAACTGGCCCTGGCCTCATAGCGACTACAGCGGTGACCAGATTCATCAAATCGCGTTTGCCATTGAACGCGAATTAAGATCGATTCAGGATCTCTCCTGATTCAACTGAATCGGGCCCGACCTCAACAATGATTTAACTACCCATTACCATCTTTAGAAACTGCGACGTTCTTTGTTGTTTGATGGCGGGAGTCGTAGAGGTGCTCGGCCTGGAGCGACTTTCGGACTAACCGTACCCGACCGGTCTACGCTTGGTCTCCGACCACTGTTTTTGTCAACAATCTGAATCGTCTGAGGATCGACCAACTGCGATTCACCCGTCCGATTGTTGTAAACCAAGGCTGTACCACGCGCAATGGATGGTGGTTCACCAGGTCGATTCTGGTGAGCCAGAGTCACTTCACGCCCATTCAAACCCACAACATGAAACTGTTCTTCGCGTGAATCAAAGTGGATCTGGTCGCCCTGAGTGGACATGGTTGATGATCTGGCTGTGGCAGTGCCTTTAGCTCGGATCAAGTTTCGAGGCTCCTTCGGGTTTGCCGGATCTCCCAGACTTTCCACTTCAAGCCACTCCGACGAGAGAAAAACGAAGTCTTGAGGGGGCTTGTCGATGTTCAGGTCACGGAATTCATCCGTCACCTGGGCGTTCACCACCTGAACATTTCCGAAGAAGTCGGCCGATCGGTTTGTCGTTGCATCCTTAGGAGTGTTTGGGTCGTAACCAAGCCGGCCCTGCATTCCATTAAAGAACGCAACACGGGTCAAGTTAAACGGTTTTTCACCGGCCTTCCCGACGTTTGGTGTTTTATCACCCAAGCCTGGTAAACCCTTGCCACCTTCTCGGCGTTGATACAGCCGAACGATCCCCGCACCGTCCACCTGCACCATGTCTTTGGCCTTGTCGTACATCAGTCGAGGGCCTTCTACACGCTGTAACTCTTGTACAATGTGTGAGTTCAGGTCGCGACGCCGGTTCAGGATCGTCACATTTCCTTTGGCATCCACAAACTGAATCTGAGGCTTCTGATTGGCTACTGGCTGAGCTGTAGTGTTTCGTTCAGAGGTGCTTGCCAATGAAGGCTTTAACTGATCCAACGCGATACGTTGATCAAAAAATGTGTCAAGCTGTTCTGCGGAAAGTAAAGCGTCTTCCGTTCGGACAACCACACCGTCCAGAAAGTGT
>CAMBZY010000005.1 GCA_945872325.1 Candidatus Kuenenia stuttgartensis
CAGTTTTTGAACTTTTCTCACAGCCCTGAATTTCATATAAAGGATGCACCACTCCAGAAATCGCCGATTCGCTACCGAGACAATCAGAAATAAAAAAACGTGACCGACCAACCACCTTTAGAAGCAACCGCAGTCGACCTTTCCGTAACCCTTGGTCGACTGTCGCTTAAAAACCCGATCCTCGTCGCTTCCGGCACGTTTGGTTACGCCCGCGAGATGCTCCCCTTCGTGAATCTGGCAGAACTCGGCGGAATTGTCCCCAAAACAGTCACCGATCAGCCTAGAGCGGGCAACCCGACCCCACGGATTGTCGAAACTGCCTCTGGAATGCTCAATGCCATCGGCCTGGACAACGATGGGCTCGACTACTTTCTGGCCAATCACCTGCCATGGCTCCGCACGGTTGGGACCTCGATTTTTGTAAACATCGCTGGCGAAGATATTGACCAGTTCGTGGAAATGGCGGCGAAAGTTGGCAGAGAGCCAGGAGTGGCGGCTCTGGAATTGAACGTTTCTTGCCCTAATGTCAGTCACGGGCTTGACCTTGGTGTTGATCCCACCCTGATTCGATCACTGGTGGAACGTGTTCGATACGTCTGCCCTCATCCGATCGTAGCCAAATTGACCCCCAACGTGACCGATATTGTGGGAACTGCCCGGGCAGCTTATGAAGGTGGTGCCGATGCTGTGAGTCTGGTCAACACCTTCAAAGGCATGGCGGTAAACTGGCGTAAACGCAAACCCATTCTGGCCAACGATATCGGCGGTCTTTCCGGTCCAGCCATCAAACCACTGGCACTTCGCATGGTTTGGGACGTAAGCCGGGCTTTGCCCAAATTGCCCATCATCGGTATCGGTGGGATCAGTTCGATGAACGATGTCTTTGAATTTCTGGTGGCAGGTGCCTCTGCTGTACAAATCGGAACCGCCACATTTGCCGACCCGAGCGTGAGCGGCAGACTCGTCGAACAACTGCGTGAGACACTGCTCAGCGAAGGGCTCCAAAGCGTTCGCGAACTCATCGGAACTCTCAAGTCCAATAAGTCTTAAATCCTTTTAAAGTAGAAGTTAACGCACTATAGATGCACGTCCGATTCGGACGCGTACATCGGCGGCTCGGTGAACAATCGCCGTTTCGTGAGCAGATGGAGTCGGCAGGCCCGCCGCTGTGATCAGCCACGGTTCGCAGGCCAGCAACCGGCCCGGGGCGATGCGATAAGGCGGATGATTGACAAATGCTTGAAGGAGACGACCACGGCGTTTTGCATATAACGCATACCGTTCCACCAGAAAGTGTTCAAGCGAGCCAGGTTTTGCGGCTTCAAGCGGTTCGTTACCAAATTCCGCCTGCACCAGCGAACTCACAGGAGCTGGTTTGGGCCAATGTCTATGACTACCTGCTGCGTAAGTCATATAGCCGTTTTCTTGAAACGACTTTTTCAGCCACATGCTGGCCTTGAAATAAGGCAGGCCATAACCGAGTCTGGCAAGAATCACGGCGAGGGTGTTTTCAGCTTCCAGGCTGAAGAACCAGACCGAGGGAGCTGGGTCGCCCTGGCGATTCCGGTGTTTTACGTAAGTACGAACATTGGTTTCAAGAGTTCTGGATAAACCGGGTAATGCAGGCAGAAAAACCGGCCTGATACCGGTCATCCGGAACGGTACCAACCCGACATAAGCCTTTCCTTCATAGAGGTCTGGCTCCAGTTCTGGGGGTAGTAGGGAGGCCAATATATCAGGGTCCACTGACCAATGTACGAAGACGAGGTCAGCCCATGTCTGCCAGTAAATTTGGTGGAACTTTTTGTCGCTGGTTGGCCTTAAAGACATGATGGGCACCTTGTTTGGGTCGCGTGATCGGAGTGAGACTCAGGAAGTTGATCCAGATTTAGCTCAACCGTTACAGTCGTTACGTCCGATACAGTAGCAAGAATCATACGAATCGGCACGCCGGTTTGAAGTGATCTTCTGAAGTCTCCCTGTCTGTCGAATCTGATTCGACGAGTTGAGGTATATACGGTTATGGCATCGGTCACAGGCTCGCGGCCACTCTCCGACACCACAACGGCGTCAACCAAAATCGAACCCATTCGTAACACTCGCTCTGCGGCTGTTGTGATGCCGGAATCGGCAGCCATCACAGCGTTGAAAGAAGAGAACGAACGGCTTCGCTGGCAAGTGCGGGAACTTCAGAGGGTGAGCAGTCTGGGGGTTCTGGCAGGCAGTGTCTGCCACGAGCTGAACAATGCCCTGACTCCGATCCTGAGCTATGCCAAAATGGGTCACCGTTCCACCGACCCGGAATTTCGCACAAAATCGCTTGAGAAGATTCTCAACGCTGCTCAGCGTGCCACCACAATCACCACCGGCATGCTCGGTCTGGCCAGACCAAATTTAAATCAGAAGTCTCTCGCAGATCTTGCCAGACTGACAGAAGAGACCTTGATGCTTACGGCCAAAGACCTTGAGAAGCACCGCGTGGAGCTTGTCCTGACAGTTCGCAGCCGGCCTCAGGCCAAAGTCTGCCCGCCTCAGATCCAGCAAGTTCTCTTAAACCTGATCATTAATGCACGTCAGGCGATGGGTGCTCAGGGGCACGGCCGACTTTTGGTCAATGTGGGCACGGACAGCACCGGCAAATGGGCTGAAGTGGCCATTACCGATAGCGGGCCAGGCATGGAGCCAGCCGTTTTGAAACGAATTTTCGAGCCATTCTTTACCACAAAACCGCCGGGCGACGAAAGTGGACTCGGCGGCACAGGACTCGGCTTGCCAGTCTGTAGAGATATTATTGAAGCCCACCAGGGGCGATTACGGGTCGAGTCAAAGCCCGGTCAAGGCGCTACTTTTACGCTCAGGTTCCCTCGAGAGGCTGATATCGCTGCCCCTATCGTTGCCAAGCCCTCGACATCTCCTGCGAAAAATTGAGCCGCTGAGATGGAACCGTATCTGGGCGATCCATCTCCATTTGCGGTATAATCAGGACATGCCAGATCAATTGAAATTCAGGCCAGTCTGAGCAATTACAATCGCTCAGGCAATGGCCTGTATCCTTTGAGCGAGTCCTTTAGACATGGGCGAGTCTTCCGCACAGAGTGAAACGCGTCGGAAAATATCCAAGCAACGGCGCAGGCTCTTCAGCCTATTCCTGCTCGTTGGTTTAAGCCTTTTCCAGGAACTGGCATTTCGGATCGTCTTTCCGATCCCTGAAACGACTCGATTCAACCGGATCCGATATCAACTGCTGGCTGAAGCTGATCCACGGTTTCAACCGCTTATGAAGCGTGGTCTCGTATATGACAAGATCTTGTTCGAGAGTTCGCCAGACGGCTGGAAACACGTCCACAGGCTGAACCGGCTTGGCTTCCGCGAACGCGATTTTTCGATCACTCCGCCAACGTCCAAAAAACGCGTACTGGTCGTGGGAGATAGCGTGACGGAAGGTCAGGGAGCATCTGTGGATGAAACGATCCCTGCGGAATTGGGAAGATTGCTTGGCAAGGGCTATGAGGTTTTGAATTTAGGAGTCGTAGCTGCCTCGCTCGACAAAGTCACTCAGCTTGCCTGCGATTCCACTGCTCTGTTGAAGCCGGACACGGTCGTTCTGGTACTGAATGCGAACGATGTTGTTGCTCCACCTTCCGTTCCTCAGTCCACAGCGATGAATGATGTGCTTTATGCAACTGGTAAAACGTTGCAGGACATTTCTTTAAATGAGTCCAGCTTCATCCTTCCACGATTATTTGTCATCGTGAAACGAGTTCTCACCAACGAGCCGGTTTATTCGCGATTTTTCACCAAAACCATCCGCTATTTTGCGCCAACACCAGACAGCACAAATCCCTTTAAAACCGGTGCCCCACCCATGCAGGGATTGAAACCGGAGTTGGAAGCGGCCATGCGGGCTGGCCAGTTAAACCCCTGGCTGATCCAGCAATCCACATCTATGCCCAGCATTATTCGGTTTGACTTGTCGGTGACAGGATCGCCTGGCCCTCATTTGCGCAGGATTCAGGATCTGTGCCAGAATTTGGGTGTTAAACTGGTCATTGCATATATTCCATTTCATGCAACTGTTCATGCCCGATATGCTCAGGCCATGGTGGAACTAACAACACCTGAGCCGATTGCAAAGGGTTTAAGTATAGAACCAGCCTTTAAATCACAGGCTCCGCAATTAAAGAATATCTGTGATCTTCTTAAAATACAATTCATGGACACCACCCCTGCCCTTTCCGCCAAAGAGGCCAGAGATCAGCCTCAATTCTGGGCCTATGACAGCCATCCCAGGCCCGCAGGTTATGCTACAATCGCCGAAGAGATTGCCAAGGTGTTCGTTAAATAATCTCTTGGACTTTTTCGCCTCTATACTCCTCTCCTAATGAAATCTAGAGTTTCAGTATGAGAGTTGGGGCGGAACCCAAGAGTGATTCATAAACCAAAAGATTTGGCTCGTCCGCAATAATCAATGATCTCTCTTCAGAAAACAGGTCTATTTCAGACCCGTCTGGTGAGTTCATCAATGATAGTGGGTTTACCGGTGCGGTTCTGAAAAGTTCCATGCACTTCAATCACTTCCCTGGCATAATCGGAATCATGAACTTTGAGCCACTCGTGAAGTGAATCCAAATGATAATATGGAACACTTGGATAAAGGTGGTGAGGCGTGTGTTGATCCTGTCCATGTACAAATACAGCCCAGTCCGTCAGCCAGTCCGTATAAAAAACGCGTGTGTTTGTGATGCGACCCGAATCAGCATTGGAGTGTTGATACATGTCACGAAGCAGCATGAAATAAGGGAATGTTGTACTGATAGGAGTGGTCCAGAGCACGACGAAATAAAAACTTGCAAGGTATCCTGTGATGCTATTGATATAGGTGATGCCTAGCAGGCCAGCGGTATAGAATGCAATTCTGATCAAGCCACCTACACGGCTATTGTAAGGCTCTTTAAAAGGCGATTGATAAACAGCCCAATCAGGCAGTGTTGCCGCTACGATTGCAGATAACCCAAGTGCTCCGATGGCAACAATCGGGATATATGATGAGGCGTCGTAAAACATTAATAGTTCAAATACGATGGCTTCGGTCAGTACGAGTAAAATACCGAGCGTTGTTCCCAGACGTGGCCATTTGCTGAAGCCATCGCCCTTTGGGTTGGCTTTCATATAAACATTGCCGCCCTTGCCGAGCAGATTGATATAAATGTAATCCCACTGATATTTTGAGAATGTGATGGGACTGAGGATCGGTCGGAACAGGGCTTCGCGAATGAATTGGGAACGAGACATGGGGAAAAGATGCAATTTTTTCGACCGGCCCAGATTGATGATATCCGGATCTTTATCAGGATCGTTCACAAACTGGTGGTGCGCCATATGGAAGAGCCGATAGATGGCGACGTTGGAAAAGATTGGAAGCATGCAGAAGAGGTCGGCGACGAGGTCGTTGGCCAGCCGGTTCTTCAGGAAGGTGTAGTGTGATGCTTCGTGACCAAGTGATGCAAGTCGGTGTTGGACACCGCCGATGAAGACAATCGCGATCGCGAAAACAGGTATCGATAAAGCCCAGTGTAGTCCGTTTTGGGCTCGAATTTGATCAAAAGCGATTGCACTGATACATGCTGTTAAGAGAACGGCATAGTCGCCGGCCAAAGCCTTAAAACTGCGTGACGGCTGAAGTCGCCGAAAAACCCGCATTCCTTCCTGACGCTGCCAGCCAGCCACCATGGAAGAAGGTCGCTTGTTGACAGGTGTTTGAATTTGGTCATGGATAACGGATTGAGCGGAGCGAGTATTCGGCTTCATCACCAACCTGATTTCGTCCATGAGTTCAGCGAATTCCGGCAGTCCGTCCATTCGACCTTTCGGACGGCCTGTGGACAGTTTCGTCATATTCCTTGCGATTTGATCATGGGATTTGAGTGGCTTTCAAAGTTGCAGGTACGGATCGAATCAAATATGGCGACTGGCTGGCTTTTATGGATTTCGGAGGATTTGCGGAACCAGGACTTTCGGGTTATAATTCCTGAATAAGACTGACGCAAAGACTTTTGAAGAACTGGAAACGACAACCATGCCGAAATTCGTGATCGAGCGGGACATTCCTGGAGCAGGCTCACTGACAGGCGAGCAACTTCAGGGGATCAGCCAGACGTCCTGCAATGTATTGAAGACACTTGGTCCAGAAATTCAGTGGGTGGAGAGTTATGTGACAGACGACAAGATCTATTGCGTCTACATCGCTCCGACAGAAGAATTGATTCTTCAACATGCGATCGAGGGTGGATTTCCAGCCAATTCCGTGCGTCAGATTCGGCGGATGATCGACCCGACAACGGCGGAATGATTTTGAGGATCGGTTCGGATTTGTCAGGAAATAAATCCGAAAAGCGACATGCCGTCTGTGACGATCGTGTAGAATGATGATATGAAGAATCGAACTCATACCACAGAATTCCGCTCACAGAACCGGTCTATGACCGTGCGTGTGATGATCTGTTTTGTGGTGTGGTGTGTCGCACGATTACCCGTGGCTGTGCCTGACTTCCACGAAGTGGACCATCACGACGATTCCGGTCAGACCTGTCTATACCACGACCACCTGACACGATGGCATGGTGAAGAACCTCTTGAGGATCCTGATCACCAGGCCTTTCTCCACTGGCACTGGCTGATCCCCGGTTTTTCCATTCAGGAGCAGGACGAACACGGCGTGCCAACCGATGATGGACCTTCACAGTCTTCATCAGAACCATTTTTAACGATGATGCCTGAGGCGGATCGTCAGGATGCTTTTGCAACATTTCTTGCGAACTCCGGACGGTCGGAAGGCCCGTTGATTGCCAGCGATTTGACCACAGGGCTATCGCCCAGCCATTTTCGGCTTTTGACACGCTGGCCAGACTTGTTGCAATTTTCTTTTAAATTGACTGAAGGGGATTCTGATCGATCCCTTACTGGGATTTTTGCGAATCCAGATTTCGATTATTTGAAGACTTCGGACTGTGTGGTGATGCGTCTGCGCTGTTGAAACTTGTTGATCCCATCCGTTATTTCCATACATCGTGAAATATCGCTTGCACAGGGTACAAATTTCGGCGTCTCTCGAATCCTGAGAGTACCGACGATTGGGTGCGATCACTTCATCATATTTCATCAATTCTTCCGCGCATGAGACAGGAGGGATAACGGCATGAACCGTTCATCCATTTTCGGATTTCTGAGTATTTTTGCTTCAGGAGCGGTCCTTGGAGCAGTTGGCCTGTGGCTTTCAGGATCAACTCAAATACCCGCCGGCAGCGTTGCCGAACCAGCAACCGAGCCCGCCAAAACCGTGTCAACCCGGCGAGTCTCCATGTCGGCTGACAAGCTCAAGATTGCAAAGATCCTGACAACCACGCTGGAACCTTCAAAGGTACGCCAGCAGTTACAAGTGCCTGCTACAATTACGCTTAACGTGGACCGCCGGGCGACAGTATCGCCACGCGTCTCAGGCATCGTGCGTCAGGTGGATGTGGTTTTGGGTCAGAAAGTGAAAGCTGGGCAACAGCTGGCTTTACTCGAAAGCCCTGACGTGGGCACTTCCCGGCTTTTGGTGAGATCCAGGCGATTTGATCTACAGGTTGCCAAACGCGACTCTGAATGGCGTGCTTTAATCTCCAAAAATGTCGAGTTGCTCATGGCTGATCTGGCCTCAAAACCGGAAGCCAAAACATTGGAAGGAAAGTACGCTAACAAACCGTTGGGGCAAGATCGCGGGATGCTGCTTTCAAGCTACGCAAAATACGAATTGACTCGCCATGAAGAGATTAAACAGCTTGAGCTTTATAAGAAAAATCTCATCGGCGAACACTTGATCCATCAGTCCCAGCATGCTCGGGAAGGTGCTCAGGCAGAATTTGAAAGTGCCATGGAGCAAACCCGTTTTGATGTATTGCAAGAGAAACGGATCTCGGATCAAAAGCTTCAGCAGGCTGAGGTCGATCTGATTGACTCCGTGCAAAGGCTTCGACTATTGGGCGTACCCGGCGATGATCCCTCGCTGAATCTCGACCTGAATTCCACAGAAATTGTCTCTGCAGACTGGACCAAGTCGATTGTCATGGAAGATGTTGCAGCCTATCCGATAGTCGCTGCTTTTGATGGTACGATCACGACCAGAACGGTGGTACCCAGTCAGAAAGTGGACATGGGTACCCCCCTGTTCACTCTGGCTGATTTGAGTACGGTTCGTGTGACGGCACAGATTGCCGAGAAGGATTTTACAACCCTGACTGATATGAAGCTGGGCGACCAGATTGATGTGATTGCGCCCGGGACTACAGATAAAGTGGTCCATGGGAAAATGATTTACATCGGTACCGAAGTGGATCCTCAGACTCGGACAGTGCCAGTGATTGCTGAGACACCGAACACGGCTGGGCAACTTCGGCCAGGCCAGTTTTGTCGGGTCAGTCTGGACAGGTCGGAGCAATCAGGCGTCTTGGCTGTACCGGGTTCAGCTGTTGTGGAATGGAATGGCAAACCAGGTGTTTTTGTGGCCCAAAAGGATGGTAAGTCGTTTGACTTTCAGCCTGTGATCATGGATCAGCCACCGACCGACGACAAGCACATGGTGGTCATCCGGCAAGGTCTGACAGAGGGTCAAAGTATCGTGACCGGCGGGGCCTTCATGCTCAAGAGCGAGCTGATCCTCTCTACAGAACCAGAAGAGGAGTGATCCAGCGATGTTGAATTCACTGATCTCAGGCGCACTTAATAATCGATTCATGGTGCTGGCTCTGACCATCATCATTTCCGTGGTTGGAGCATCGGCCGCCATCCGTCTACCGCTTGATGCCGTTCCGGATCTCACCAATATTCAGGTCCAGGTGATCACCGAAGCGGCCGCCTTAAGTCCTTTGGAAGTTGAGACTTTGCTCTCGTTCCCTGTGGAAGGGGCCATGAGCGGCCTGCCGGATGTGGAGCAGATCCGCAGTATCTCGAAATTCGGGATCTCAGTGGTGACCATCGTTTTCCACGAAGGAACAGACCTTTATCGGGCCCGTCAACTCGTAGCGGAACGGCTGCCTCGTGCAGCCGAGAATATTCCCCCAGGTTATGGCACGCCCATGCTGGGGCCGATTGCGACTGCTCTGGGTGAAATTTTCCAGTTTGAAATTCGCGGAGACGGCACGAAATCGCTGATGGATCTGCGGACTCTGCTCGACTGGCAGGTGGCGTATCAGTTGAGAAGTGTCCCTGGAGTCACCGAAATCAACAGCCACGGTGGAGAGCTCAAGACTTATCAGATTGAGGTCGACCCCGATCGACTGGCCAACCAGAACCTGACTTTCAGCGAACTTGTGGCCGCTTTGGAGCAAAACAGCGCGAACGTGGGCGGTGGTTATTTCACTAAAGGCGGCGAAGCACGCTACATACGTGGTGTGAGCCTGGTGACGGATCCGAAAGAAATCGAACGCATCGTCGTTCGCGAATCTGACGGAGTCCCTCTCACGATTGGCGATGTGGCCAAGGTTCACCCAGCGCCGATGATCAGGGCTGGCCTTGCCACTCGTGATGCCAGGGGCGAATCCGTGACAGGATTGGTCATGATGCTGATCGGCGAAAATGGCCGGCGCGTTGTGAACAGGGTCAAGGGAGAGATCGATCGCATCAAGCCGACTTTACCCAAAGGCGTGACGATCGAGACGCTTTATGATCGCAGCAACCTGATCGACCACTCGCTCAGCACGGTGAAAGAAAATCTCGCCGTGGGGGGATCGTTGGTCATCGCCGTCCTTCTGGTTCTGCTGGGCAATCTGCGTGGAGGTGTGATTGTGGCCATGGCCATTCCACTTTCCATGCTGTTTGCAGCCAACATTATGCTTGCCACGGGTCTCACAGCCAGCCTTATGTCCTTGGGAGCCATTGACTTTGGTATGATTGTGGATAGCTCTGTGATCATGATCGAGAACTGCGTCCGACGCCTTGGCCACGAGGGCGGAACCCGATCCAAACTCGATATCATCCGCGATGCTGCCATTGAAGTACGTAAACCGACCTTGTATGGCGAACTCATCATTGCCATTGTTTACCTGCCAATTCTCGCCCTTCAGGGCACCGAAGGTAAACTCTTCCGCCCGATGGCTTTGACAGTGATCTTCGCACTCGCGGGGTCCATGGTCGTTTCGCTCACGGTCATGCCAGTGCTGGCAAGCCTGGTCCTATCGGATAAAACGGTCGAGACCGAGCCTTGGCTTGTGCGCTTGATCAAACGGTTTTACGAGCCCCTGCTGAACCTGGCCTTGAAGCACAGAATTACTGTCGTGATTATCTCTCTACTGCTCTTGGTCGCTACAGTGCCTGTCAGCATGCAGTTAGGCGGTGAATTCATGCCCAGGCTGAACGAGGGTGATTTACTGATCGAAGCCGTGCGAATACCGTCTGCGGATCTGGACGGTGCCGTTCCCATGGGGACAAGCATAGAAAAGATCCTGATGGACTTTCCAGAAGTCCATATGGTGTATTGCAAAACAGGGCGTCCGGAAATTGCCAACGATGTGATGGGCGTACACCAGACCGACGTTTGGACACTTCTCAAAGAGCAGTCGGAATGGCGGCCAGGCCTATCTCGCGATGACTTGATCGAGCAGATGAACACCAAGCTGAGCGATGGTTTGCCGGGCGTGCGGTTCGGGTTCAGCCAGCCGATCGAAATGCGTGTGAACGAGCTTGTGGCAGGCGTGAAATCTGACGTCGCCGCTTTGATTTACGGGCCTGATCTGGATGTGCTCTCAGAACTTGCCACCCATATGGAAGCTGTTCTGGCCAGTATTCCAGGTGCCCGCGATGTGCGTGCTCCGTCCACTGGGCGGCTCCCAACGCTCAAAATCACGGTCAATCGGGAACAACTTGCACGTTATGGAATTCAAGCTCAAAATGTCATGGACACGATCGCTGCGCTCGGTGGACGAACCGTGGGCACCGTGTTTGAAGGCACAGCACGGCACCCGATCCAAATTCGTCTCCCTGAAAAATGGCGGAATAACCCTGACAGCATCTCGTCGATCCTGCTGATGGATCCCAAGGGTCGGGCCATACCGCTCTCGAACCTTGCAGAAGTCAAATTTGAGGAAGGCCCAAGCGAAATTGAGCGTGAAAACGTTCAGCGACGTGCCGCAGTTTCTGCCAACGTCCGTGGCCGTGATATTGCAGGGTTTGTCAAAGAAGCCGAAGCCGCAATCGCCAAGCAAGTGCCCATGCCGCCTGGTTATCAAGTGCGCTGGGGCGGTCAGTTTGAACACCTTCAAACCGCCATTCAAAGACTTTTGATTGTCGTCCCGATTGCCCTTGCCTTGATCTATCTACTGCTCTACACATCACTTGGTTCCATGCGATTGGCAGCGCTGATCTATCTGGCAGTCCCATTTGCAGCCACAGGCGGAGTGTTTGCACTGATGCTGCGAGGGATGCCGTTCTCGATCTCGGCAGGCGTCGGCTTTATTGCACTTTTCGGAGTGGCTGTTCTAAACGGGCTGGTCTGGGTATCGGCTGTGGAACATCGACGCGGAGAAGGTGCAGACCTCCAGAACGCCGCTCACGATGCCGCTCTGGAACGTCTCCGGCCCATCCTCATGACAGCACTTGTGGCAGGCTTGGGATTCCTCCCGATGGCAGCGAATACCAGCCCTGGTTCGGAAATCCAAAGGCCTCTGGCCACGGTGGTCATCGGTGGGCTCTTAACCAGCACACTTCTCACAACCGTTGTTCTGCCAACCATTTACCCATGGTTTGCTAAAGGCCTTCCGCTGCCTCAGATCGAGGAACAGAAGATTCATTGATCGAAAGATCGAAGAATACGAAACAGAATCGCCCATCGTCTTACGGCTCCATCATTGATTGGAGCAGCGAGACGATGGGCGATTCTTCGTTACTTTGAATCAGTTCGACGAACCGATTCAAAGTGATTTACCACCATTATTTGGCCCGAATCAGCTTCATCAGTCGGCCTGAAACGTTCCAGTCCTGAATATAAAGGTTTCCGTCTTTATCCCAGGCAGAGCCGTGAGTTCCGCTGAAAATGCCTTCAATCCACTGATCCTGGGGTACGTTGAAATTCACGCGTTTGGCAGGGTCAGGGTTATGACCAAGTACAGCGATGATCGTGTTGCTTTTATCCAGAATCACCAGACGTCCGTGCAGGTCAGGCACTGAGACAAAATCGCCTTGGACAATCGCCGATGTCGGCATGCCCAGACCGGTAACCACTTCGCCAAGAAATTCTCCATCAAGGCTGTAATGTACCAGACGGCCCTTGGGCTCGTGATTCCGGTCGCAGATCAGCAGGCGGGCTGGAGTATAACGAGTATCCAGAGTCATTCCATGAGCCGTGTTGAACTCTTTCAAGCCGTTACCCTTGGTGCCGAAGTGCATCAGGTATTTGCCGGTTTTGTCGAACTTGAAAATATGGTTGCTGGCATAACCATCGGCGAGAAAAATGTCGCCGTTGGGGGCCACGGTCATCGCAGTTGGGCTGAACTGCTTCAGGTTCAGGCCTGATTCTTTTGGAAACGGAAGTTTGAGAACAATTTCGCCTGTCAAGGCATTGAACTTGACGCCTTCAGCCTTGGTATTGCGGGCACCATAGATAAATTCGGTGCCAGCTTCGTCGTTGATTTTCATGTCGTGCATATCGGCATATTTATCGCCTAGAAAGCTCCGGATCACTTTGCCTTCAGGTGAGAAGACATACACGCCGGCATGAGCACTGGTGTAAATATTGCCTGATTTATCGACCACAACACCACCGTGGGTCGAGCCCAGCACGGACTTGCCGTCGGCACCCAGGCCCCAGGCTGGAACGGTGTCGAAAGTCATATGTCCACAGCCCATGCGAACAGGCTTCACTGGCTCGGCAGCGAAAGCCGGATTTGCAAGAGCGCAAACAAGTGCGCAAAGGGTATAAACGGACGAATTCTTCATGATCAGGACTCCTGGTTTTTTTGACTGGATGAGTGTCTGCGATGGAATTTGCAAAGCCACGACAGCGTGAACTTGCAAAGGCGGGAAGATTGTTACTATACAGCGAACGGATTGTGTAATCAATCAAGCTCTAAAAGCACCATGGCCGAGTTCAGCCCAATCGCTGCCATACAAATTGAGAATGGTTCTGACATCTGGCGTGAAACGGATCCGGCAGGTTAATCTAGAATAAGAACGATCAAAGCAACCTGCCCGGCACGGGACAACTCGCGGATGTGGACCCTTTCGACTGAAAACGCTGTGGAACACCTTCACTTTGCCGGCTATTGGCCTCCGCACGTGCCTGCACAGGCGCGGATGCTGACGGGCGGAGTTTCAAACATGGTGATTCGTGTTGAACCTGTCGATCCACGATCCGATCAACCCTCGATCATCCTCAAACAGTCCAGCGAACGATTGCGGACCAAAGCAGAGTGGCGCAGTCGGCTCGATCGGATCTGGATCGAAACCGAAGCCATTCGATTCCTCGATAGTGTTCTACCATCAGGTGTTGTGCCAAAGATTCTGTTCGAGGAGCACGACCATTACCTGTTCGGTATGACCGACTTGGGCCAGACTTGCGATGTCTGGAAACTGCTCCTGCTCGAAGGTCGTGTACAAACAAATCTGGCCCGATCCGCCGGTTTCATTCTCGGTATGATTCACGAATCAAGCCTGAAACATGCGGATTCTCTGAATAATGGCCGATTGGCTGACTGGACTGTGTTCGACGAACTGCGACTCGACCCATATTATCGAACCATTGCCAGGTTTCACCCGATCATCGCGGATTCGATCGAGAATCTGATTCAGCAAATGAAAGATTTGCCCCAAAAAACTCTGGTTCATGCCGACTTCAGCCCAAAGAATATATTGGTCGATCAACACTCTCAACTGGGTCTGGTCGATTTTGAAACGGCCCACTGGGGCGATCCTGCGTTCGATCTCGGCTTCTTTTTGACGCACCTTGTGCTCAAAACATTTCGAGCGATGCGATTGGGGATGCCTGCCCGTGAAGAATTTCTGAATATGATCTTCGAATTCTGGGGCAATTATCGCCGCACATTCATATCAATTGAAAACCCAAATGATTTTGAGCATCGAACGGTTCAGCATTTGGCAGCATGCATGCTGGCTCGTGTGGATGGAAAAAGCCCAGTGGATTATCTGGCAGAACATGATCAGGACTCCGTGCGAATCCTGACCATCGAAACATTAAAAAATCGGGGAGGTAGCCTCGCAGATTTCATCTCAACCCTTCGTGAACGATTTCATCAGGAATCGGATTAAGTGCGATGCGATATTTACGAACTGAAGCCTGAATTTAATGTGTTTCATTTGACTTCATGATTCTATTTCATGAAGTCCGAAGGTTTTAATTTTAAAATTCGAAAAAAAATAATTCTTTTTGAACCACAATTCAATTACAATCCGGTTTTAGAAAATGTTAAATTTTTCATGTTCTGCTTGACACAACATCGACCAAAGCGCCTAATGGTTATATCTCAATCAACTGTCTCTCAATCATCTCAATCTCCACCAGCACTTTGATTGTCAAAGTGTGGTATCCATTCGATCTGAACCAATTTTCTCACTACGGAAAGGTTCTGACTCATGTTCTGTTCCAATCGTTCTGAATCCAATCGTCGGGCAGGTTTTACGCTCATTGAACTGCTCGTCGTGATCGCAATCATTGCCGTGCTTATTTCCCTCCTGCTGCCTGCTGTTCAATCCGCTCGTGAGGCTGCCCGCCGAGCACAGTGCATCAACAATCTCAAGCAATTGGGCTTGGCTCTGCACAACTATCACAGCACATCAGGCTCATTCGCGTCAGGCCGAATCTGGGCACCAAGGCCAGGACGTGCGGCGACGGATTTCCCGACCATTTTCGCCGGGGCTCAAGGCACCACATGGTTCTGCTTGATGATGCCTTATATCGAACAAACCAACTTGGCCAACAGCTTCAATTTCGATCTTGGCAGTGAAGGCCCAGCCGGTGGGAACGGTTTGCCATCTGGTTTTTTCGCGAACCAAACCGTGGCCAGCACCAAGATCAGCACGTTTCAGTGCCCGAGCGATCAGCCCCGCACTTTCCGGATCAATCCAGGATATGCTGGCGGAGCCTTGTCCGGTTTCAGCATGACCAAGGGAAATTACGCTGGAAACTGGGGTAACACCGGCTGGGGCCAGAACCTCGGCGGCAATGCCACACTTCAGGCTGCTTTCGTTGACGGTGCTTTCGGTCACCGCACCTATGGGATCAACAGTTTCACGGATGGCACATCCAACTCAGTTCTGATCTCAGAAATCATTCAAGGGGCAGAGTTTGATGCCCGTGGGATGATGTGGTCCACTGTCATGGGTGGTGTGAGCTATGTCAGCCGATTCACACCCAACGGTATCAAAGATTTCTTTAGCCTGAAGGATGGATATGACCAGATGCCGAATAACGCAGGCCTGTTCTGTGTGAATGAAGCACAACTGCCATGCCAGCCAGGCAATTCGGACAGCGACCAATTTGCAGGCTCACGCAGCCGTCACCCAGGTGGTGTAAACTCCCTGTTTGCCGATGGTTCCGTTCGGTTCGTCAAAAGCTCTATCAATGCCGCAACCTGGAACGCTGTGCACTCGATCAGAGGCGGCGAAGTGATCTCTGCCGACTCCTATTGATCCGCTCACTATGTATCTGTTTCGAATCTAACATTCTCAAAACAAAGGCTTTCCCAACTCAACTTGGGAAAGCCTTTTTGTTTGGGACCAGACCGTTCCAAGTCCCGATACAGAGGCAGTAAGGCGACGTGATTCTAAAGCCTTATGATGTAGGTTGTTATTAAAAAGTTACGGATATGCCTGTCGCCATGCTGCAAGCCTGAATGAGCCAAATCTTTTTGAATAATGAACCAGTCCGTGATTGCTATCAGTCTGTAAATAGAGCACCATAAGTTGAGTGAATGAGCGATTATTCCCTGTGTGCTCCATACGTTGTTTGGTTCGTTCCCTGGCTTTGAATCGTAGTCAATTGCAGAAGATTGAAAAAGCACCTGAAATTCTCACCCACCCAGAAACAATACGGAAACTCTTTACCCCTATGCATCCAACCAGGGGAGCATGGGTCAGCGTCATGCTGGGTATGTCCATTGGAATCATCATGGATCGTTACGGCCTGTTTTTTTCAGAAAGCATTTTGACGCTTATTTTTGTGACTGTACTGTTACTACTCTCGAAAATAAAATATCATCGTTTAATAAAATGGCATTTCATATGCCTTTTAATTGGACTGGGATTCGGTGCGAACCGACACCACCAATCATTCTCGAAGATTGGGAATCATGATATACAGCGAATCCTTCATTCAGACCATCCTCGACTTTTAACAATTTATGGAATCATTTTAAGTCGTGAAGACAAACCTTCTGCCACACAAGAAGACACAACAAGCCGTCTGATCATCCGTGTCGATCACATTCAGGGGGATGCCGAAATTCAGGCTTGTTCAGGTCTGTTTTTACTTGAAACTTCATCTGAAAAAGCCGATCGTGTGGGTGTGGGGCAGCCTCTGATCGTGACCGGATGGCTTGAACATCTGCCGGACGCTCTGAATCCAGGCGAATGGTCGCCACGCTCATTCTGGCGATCACGCGGTGTCGTGGCCTACATGGATTCACGCCACCGTGGTAAAATTGTATTGAATCCGAATGGGAAAAGTATCTGGTGGAGAGTGGTTCGTGAGAAAATTCGCAACCGATGCCGTCATGCCATCCAGAAAGCGATGCCTGAAGGGAAATCAGGGCTCGTTGAAGCCCTTGTCCTTGGAATTCGCGAAAATGTGAATAACACCGAAAAAGTCCTGTTCAGGGACACTGGTACATTGCACCTACTGGCAATCTCAGGATTGCATTTGCAGGTTGTGGCCATGTTTGTGATGTGGCTGACGGGCAGGATCGGAATTGGATTAAAATCAGCGGCCTGGATCGTTGTCATTACATCAGCAGGCTATGCAACTCTCGTTACTGGAGGAGCATCCGTCACCAGAGCCACATTAATGGCGATGGCGATTTCCGCGTCCGTCATCCGTAAACGGCCAGGCTGTTTTATCCACAGAATGGCCATGTCAGGCTTCATCGTGCTTTGGATCAAGCCCAGCGATCTTTTCGACGCTGGTGCACAGCTTTCATTTCTCGGTACAGCCGGAATTTATGCAGCGTCCATCAGTTGGCAGAAAATTGCGAAACTCGTCCATCTTGACTTCGAACGCCATCCTCTTGAAACGATCTTCCTGATCTCGTCAACACCTTTATTCTTCGAAGATCATCACAGCCCTGAACCCTCATTCAAACAAAGATTATTCAAACTTCTCTGGATCATGATGATCATATTAAAAATTGTCGTTCTAAAGCTGATTCAGGCACTTTATATTTCTTCGTTCGTCTGGTTCATCACTGCCGCTCTTGTGGCTTATCAATTTGGGTCAATCAATCCGGTTGCAATTTTAGTGAATATCCCACTCGTCCCGATCACAAGTCTCGCACTCATACTTGGCCTCGCTGGTATGATTATCAGTACCTTAGGGCTTGATTTTATCGCTTTTCCAATGATCCGGATGTGTGGTGCGCTCATGGATCTTTGTCTGTCTGTTCTCGAAAAAGCTGTTCAGGATCGATCCGACACCTGGGTTATCTCCCATTCAAGCCTCATTCAAGTGTCAGGGTTTTATCTCTTGATTCTTTTCGTTTATTTCCTGGTTCCACTCAAAAAACAATTAGTTTCAAAATGTCTACTCTGGTGTTTACCGGTTGTCTGGGTCTTCTTGTCAATCATCATTTCAAACCACTTCGATTTTCAGCCAACTGCTCATCTGGAAATCGAAATGCTCGCAGTGGATCACGGCCTTTCTGTCATGATACGTTGGCCTGATGGTCAGAATTGGCTTTATGACTGCGGCCAAATGGGTCGCCCGAATGTCGGTAGAGTGGTGGTTGCACCCGCATTAAGGGCCAGAGGCGTCAAACAGATCGACCGCCTGTTTATTTCACATGCGGATTCCGACCATTTCAATGGGATTACATCTTTGCTGGAATCAGGAATAAAAATTCATCAAATCGTTTCAACAGCCAATTTCTTTCAAAGCCGCCAGCCTGATGCCATTATCCTTAAAAATGAATTCCATGAGCGAAATATCCCCACCAGATCCGTCCATACGGGCGATATCCTCCACAGTGGCCCCGATGGAATGGCAGAGGTTCGATTCCCGAACCCTTCCACCCGCCCCGGCCGGGCCGATAATGCGACAAGCCTTGTCCTGGAAATTACGGCGTTCGATATGAAAATGATCCTGACTGGTGATCTCGAAGGTGAAGGCCTTGAAGAATATGCCTGGAATGATGGCCAGAACGATTCGAAATACCATTGTGATATTATGACGGCTCCGCACCATGGTGGATTAACCAGTAATCCGTCCTGGTTTTATCAGCGGCTAACACCTCGACTCGTGCTTTCCAGCCAAGGTAAAAACCGCTTTGGAATGGTGGCTGGATTGAAATCGCATATCGCGAAATACTCACCTGAAAGCCAGCTTCGCACCACAACCAGCGACGGAGCCATCAGGCTGCAATGGACACCGGCTGGAGTGATGGTCAAAGGCTTTCTCGACCGTTCAGGCAAGCCGTGGTTACTCCGTCGGAACCCGCTTCTGGAAGGCAGCAACCCTGGGCCCGCCCAGATGATCCTCGATCCTTAACAGGCGATTGTATTTTGCCAGCCGCTCACTCCGTGCCACGGAACCGATCTTAATCTGTCCGCATCCTGAAGCAGTGGCCAGATCCGCAATAAACGTGTCCTCAGTTTCCCCTGATCGGGCCGAAACCACAGCCCTGTAGCCATGACTAGCAGCCAGAGCCAGCGCATCAAATGTTTCCGAGACCGTTCCCACCTGATTTAATTTGATTAAAACGGCATTGGCAGATCGTTCTTTGATCCCTCGTTCAATACGAGCCACTTGAGTGGTGAATAAGTCGTCGCCCACCAGTTGCAAATTCCGGCCCAGTGCAGCCGTTAGTGTTTGCCAACCGCTCCAGTCGTCCTCAGCCAAGCCATCTTCAATCGAACGAATCGGGTATTTCTGAGCCAGATTCGACAAAAAGACAACCATTTCCTCAGCGTGTCGAGGGGCTTCATGCCACTCTCGCAGTCGATACGCGTTGATATCTGCATCAAAAAAGTGACTGGCAGCGACATCAAGTGCAATCGAAACATCCTCTTCAGGCTTCAATCCGGCCAGTAAGATCGCTTCCATTATGCGTTCCAGGGCGGTTTCATTTGCGGTCAGATTTGGTCCATAGCCGCCCTCATCACCGACCAGAGCATGGGTTTCTCCATGTTTCGCCAGCACGCGGCCCAGCGAATTATAAACCTTGACAATTCGCTCCAAAGCCTCGCGGTAGCTGTTACAGCCCTCGGGATAAATCAGAAAATCCTGAAAATCAAGGTTCCCACCCGCATGTAGCCCTCCAGAGATCATATTCACCATCGGCAGGGGCACGATTATCTTTGCCTTAGGATTCTTTTTCAAATACAACTGGTGCAGGTGCTCATAAAGCTCCAGCCCCTCCGTTTCAGCAGCGACCACGGCGGTGGCCATCGAGACAGCCAGAATGGCATTGGCCCCCAATTTCCCCTTATTGGGCGTGCCGTCAGCAGCGATCAGGGCCGTATCAATGGCCACCTGATCGGCTGGATTCATACCTGAAATGACTTGTCCCAGTATTTGATTGACCGCTTGAACAGCCCCACCCACACCCAGACCGCCATACCATTTGCGGTCGCCATCGCGGCGTTCCATGGCCTCGTGCTTGCCTGTGCTGGCTCCAGACGGGGCAATAGCCCGCCCTTTTTTTCCGCATTCTGTGCGAATTTCCACTTCAACGGTAGGCCGACCACGGCTATCCAACACTTCTCGGGCGATGGTTGACTGAATTCTTGGCATGATGGCTTCCTGGCTCTTGATCTGATTGCATCGTCTCTTTGATATCGGCCCTCAATATACCATAAGATTCTGACTAATAAAATTCGTGAAAAATGAGCTTGACTTACCCTTTGGTCAGTGTACTATGTAGGTATAACACTAGTACGCCAATCCGAAAACAACTCAAGCTAGGAGGCTTCAGATGATGTGGACCCCGATTGGGTCGGACTCCACGGTTCCGATTTACGAGCAAATTATTGGACAGGTGGTGGGCGTGGTGGCATCAGGCGGGCTGAAGCCGGGCGAGTTGTTGCCAAGTGTTCGGGAAATGGCCGGACTCCTGCTGGTGAATCCGAATACAGTGGCGCGAGCTTATGGCGAGCTGGAGCGTTCTGGGATTGTGGAATCCCGGCGCGGTACCGGCATGTTGATTACGCCTGATGCGCCTCAGAAATCGGCTGAAATGCGAGTTGCAATTCTAAAGGATCGGCTTAGGCCGCTTCTCCGCGACGCCTTGGGATATGGCCTGACCGCCTCCGAAATCAACCGGCTGATTGAGCTGGAACTGGCGGCCACGATTGTCTCAAAAAATCACCCGAAATCCAAACCAGCCAATCCTGAAACCAATTAGAAATAAAATAGGAGCAACTCTCATGACCGCCGCAATTGAAATGGCTTCAGTGACAAAACGCTTCGGCGACCGACTGGTGCTTGATCGCATGGAAATGTCGGTAGAACCAGGCTCGATTTTCGCACTTCTGGGCGACAACGGCACTGGCAAAAGCACCACGATGAAAATATTGACCGGCCAGGTCAGGGCCGACACCGGTACTGCCCGATTATTGGGCCGAGATGTCTGGTCGGATGCGATTGCATTAAGGCATCAGGTCGGTTATGTACCGGAAAAACCGAAGTTTTATGACTGGATGACGGTCGCCGAACTCGGCCGGTTTATCAGCGGGTTTCATCAGCCGGGCTTTTTACAGAGATATTATGATGCGTCCAAGCGACTTGGGCTAGAGACTTCACGCAAGCTATCAGACCTCTCCAAGGGCGGTTACGCTCGTGCTGGACTGGCTCTGGCACTTGCAATTGATCCACAAATTCTATTATTGGACGAGCCAACCAGCGGCCTCGACCTTTCTACCCGTCGTGAATTTCTGGCTGGTATGGTCGACCTGGCTGCTGAAGGCCGCACGATTTTAATTACCAGTCACCAGATTGCCGAACTGGAGCGCATTGCCAGCCATGTGGGATTGATGGTGGACGGAAAGCTGGTGATGTGCCAGACGCTCGATGAATTGAAATCGAACGTCGTTCGGCTGGTCGTACAAGGACATCAGGAATCGCAGCCCTTACCGGGCCTGGGTACGGTGTTGCAATCGGACCGATTTGGTGATATCTGGCGAGGCATCGTGCATCAGCCGGATGTGACTCTGCTGGAACAGTTTGCGGCCGATCGAGAGACGGTTTCATTGCAGTTTGAGCGGCTTTCGCTCGAAGAGATTTACAGTTCGGTGATTGCATTCAATGGCGTCAAAGCGGCCGAAATTGTGAACGGAGGGACTCTCTGATGATACGTTCCATCTTCTGGAAAGAATTCCGCGAGCAGCGACTGATTGCGGCATTTCTACCGATCTCTGCGGCATTGATTGTATGGGTTGCGCCTCTTTTTGCGCAAAGTCTACAAATGCAATCGAGTGATCTGACCGCTTTTAATCAGACCGTTCTGATCATTTTTGCACTCGGGTGTGGGCTGGTCACAGGCGCGCAGCACTGGGCAGCTGAGAAAGAGGCTGGTACACTCACCCTTCTGGACTTGCAGCCCAGATTTCGATCATCGCTCTGGTGCGCAAAAACGGCTTATTGTATGGTGCAGTGGCTGTTGCAACTCATGGTGATTACGCTGATAGGTGTGCTGGTTTCAGCCATTCCACAGATTCGTCAGTTTGAAACATGGCAACCAATGGTCACGATTTATGGGATGTCATTTCTGGCCTTGTGCTGGAGCCTGATGGCTTCTGCACGAACGCGCACGCCGCTGGCGGCCATTGGCTGGGGCTTGCTGGCAGTCATTTCGGCGCCCTTAGGAATCGCTACTTTGATGTCGCTCGATAATGTGATCTTCAGATGGACTTTAGCCTCGTATTTCTATTTCAGTAAATGGCAACTAGTGGTGGATCAGATTCGATTTATAATCGAAGCCATTCTGTCCTCAATATTGTTTGCAATTGTCCCTCTGGCGATTTCCTATCGTTGGGTGACAAAGTTGGACAGGACAAGGTCTGGAGCGGTTGAAACAGATCAAACATTCAAGCGATTTCAAAGTTTTCGAACCGGGTTGCAACTGGCCTGGAGGGATTCCCAAAATCTTTTGATTCCGTTTGGGATTTGTATGATCCTCAATACGGCTTTGATACACGTGGAGCCGAATTTATTATGGCTTTTCACAGGCTTGCTGATGGGCGTTTTTGCAGGCACCTCGGCGACCGATCAAGAGCAGAATCAAGGCGTATTTAAACTCTGGGCCGATCAGAGGCTGCCGATTGGCGTATTATGGTCGGCCAAAGTCTTCAGTCGACTTGCGTTGCTGGTGGCTGGATGCTTGATTGCACTGGTTCTGAAAGCCATGGCGATTTATTTATATGTGCCTATGACGACAAGTCGAGTTCTGCCCTCAGAATTACAAATGGCGGGCTTTATTGCAATGGTCACACCATTGCTGACACTCCTAGCCATTGGCCCAATCACAGGCTTTGGAGTCGGACTTGTATTTGGGCTTGTCACACGCAAAAAAATCATTGCCTGGAGTGGTGCAGTTCTCACATCACTTATGATCCTCGTGTGCTGGCTACCGATGATCGGTTCAGGTGGGTTGAGGGTCTGGCAATGGGCGGCCATTCCGCTTGCCTTTGGCCTGGCGGCCCGACTGCTGGTCTGGCCATGGGTCACGGCTCAGTTGAAGTCGAAGCTGGTTGTGGCGGGCTTGTGCTTGCCTCTGGTATTCACGGCTTGTGACTGGGGATTTGTCGAGCGATATCGGGTTTCAAGAGTTCCAGCAGTTCCGCCCCTGTTTGACACACAGGCGTTTCTGAATGAGACCAATACAACCAAGGCTTCGCAGGCGGCAGATCGACTGACGGAAATTGCCCGTGAAGTCGATGTTCTTGGATCGCAAACAAATTATCCATCACTTACCCATCATGAGGCGATTGACTTATATCTGAAGTCACCTCAATTTAATGAGCGAATGGAGAAGGTGGTTACTGAAAAATGGCTGACAAAGCTTGATTCGATCGCCGATACGGAGGTCGTTGCATTTGAGGATTTGACCCAGATTAGCTATGAACCAAGTATGAAACGCCAATCGCTCGCTAATGCAGGGGATTTGCTGATCTATGACGCGCTTCGACTTGAAGTCAAGGGAGATCTGGAAAAGTCGGTGCATCGGTTCCGGCAAGCATTGCAATTGTCGCGACAGATGAACCACCGTGCCACTTCAAGAAATCTCTCATGGGGAAATAGCCTGGAAACAAATATATT